>DASRSR010000150.1:0-12036 GCA_035656355.1 Edaphobacter sp. | reverse complement strand
TGGCTGCCGAGGTCGGGCTGATAGTTGGGCTGTGCGGGCCAGAGCGAGAAGAGGTTATCGTTCTGGAAGAGCGTGTAAAGTCCGCCGAGACCGAGACCGAGAAAGACGCGGCTGGCAAACGAGCCGCCGCGCTCGCCAGCTTCAAGGACGTCGGCACAGGCTGTGCCTTCGGGATAAGTTAATGATCCGTGTTCTTCGACGATGAGCTGACGTCGCAGCGGAATCATAAACAGAACGCCAAGCCAGCCGCCGAAGAGCGCAAGTGCGAAGATGCGGGTCGATTCGAGATCGAAGCCGAGGAAAATGAGCGCGGGCAGTGTGAAGATGACGCCCGAAGCGATGGACTGGCCTGCATTTCCAGTGGTCTGGACGATGTTGTTCTCAAGAATGCTGGCACGCCCGAAAGCGCGCAGGATGCTGATGGAGAGGACCGAGATTGGAATGGAAGCGGCAACTGTAAGACCAGCGCGCAAGCCGACATAGACGGTGACAGCGCCAAAGAGAATGCCGAAGAGTCCGCCGAGAATCAGTGCGCGCGGAGTCAGCTCGCGGCGCGATTCATTGGCGGGAACAAAAGGCTGATACGTGGTTTTGGTGACAGTGGGTGTTGCCATTCTTCGATTCTCTCCCGGCGGGCAATTTTGCTCGCGGCGGGATGAGTGTATCAGGAGCTAGTCATTCCATACGGGCTTGATGTCCAGGATGGGAGTTCCATCGACGGCTTCAAGCGGCTGAACGTGCAGGCCCTGCGAATCGATTTCGATGATCGTAACGCGATGCAGTCCGATTGGATTAGGTCGGTCTGGTGAGCGAGTAGCAAATACGCCGGTGAGAGATGTCTGCGCATTGTTGCGCGGATGTACCTCGAGACATTTGCGATTGGCCAGATGCAACCAGGTAAGAACGACGATCTCTGTTCCAGGTACAAGTTCTTTGAGCGCTGGAAGAAACTGTGGCGCGATGCGCAGCCACGCTTCCGGTGCGCCTTCGCTGCCCTGACGCGGCGCATCTTCGCGATGGCGAAATTGGGAATGGACGAAGCCCACGGGCTGCAGTGAGTAAGAGATTGGGTCGGTCATAAGAGATTTACTTTCTGATGCAAGAGGTAGAGGTATCGTCGCAGGAACCGCAAAGGGTGCGTGCTGCGCAGCGATTCCATTGTCGGAGGCGCTGCGATAGGACTATACTGCTGGCATGGCGCGGTCGGAGCGACCTGGAGCGCCATGCGAGTGAGGTGCGTCTTCAGCGAATGCTGCAAGGACAATGCGCTCGGCGGTAGTGCAGCTCCACCTGGCAGAGAGAGCCTGGTGGCAGAACGTGGCGCGATAACGCGCTTATTTCGAGGGCCGGAACGGGTGGTTCGGGCTGTCGTCGATGATCTGGTAACGACCTTATTTCCTGCCAATTGCCGAGTTTGCGAAGGCCCATTGCTAGAGGCTGGCCTCACTCCTGTTTGTGACGATTGCCTGAGCGGTGTCCGAGCGCAGACCGCAGTGCTTTGCCGTCGATGTGGCGAGGCGCTGGATATGGACGGCGTGCGATACGCAGTCCAGTTTGCCGAAGATGGCCTGCTATGTGCACCTTGCCGGTTGGCAGCGCCGGAGTTTGAGCGCGCGGTCGCTTACAGTGCCTATCAGGATGGTCTGCGGGAGATGGTCCATCTTCTGAAGTACGAGCGTATGAGCGCTCTGGCCCGGCCGCTTGGCGAGATGCTGGCGCAGGCGATTGAGACGTTCGCAGGCGAAGCGGCAAGGGAGCTCATAGTGATAGCCGTGCCTTTGTATCCGTCTAAAGAACGGCAGCGCGGATACAACCAGTCGGTGTTGCTGGCCGAAGCGGCGCTGGCGGTGCTGCGGAAGCGTCAGCCGGAATGGAAGCTGAAGGCTGAATACAGCGTCATGGTGCGCACGCGCGATACGGAGAGCCAGTTTGCGCTGACTCCGCGAGGACGCAGACAGAACCTGCGAGGCGCGTTTGCGGTGCGGAATGCCGCTGCTGTGGCGGGCCGCGAGGTGCTGTTGGTAGACGACATTTATACGACCGGAGCGACGGCGCGCGAGTGTGCGCGTGTCTTGCGCCGGGCGGGATCCCGCAAGGTCTGGGTTGCCACACTGGCCCGGGCGCAGCGGGAGATGGCCGAATTCTGGGACGAGCAATTGACTCATTGCACACCTTGACTGGAACCGGAGGGCAGTACGATGCAATCGGGAAAGACGCGAAAGCAGAGACTAACGGGAAATCGACATGCTGGACATGGAAGCTCTCATGCGAGCGGACGGCTGTTGTCGGATGTCGATGTTCGGATTGGCGTGTTTCGACAACCGGCGATGCAGACGCCGGTGCTGGTGTTGAACGCCAGCTATGAGCCGATCAACATCTGCGGGGCGCGAAGGGCGCTGGTGCTGGTGTTGAAGGGCGTAGCGCGTACCGAAGAAGAGCAGGGCGCGATGCTGCACGCCGCACGGATGCAGGTCGCAATGCCGAGCGTGATCCGGTTGCTGGAGTACAGACGGATTCCGCACCAGACGCGGGCACTGAGCCGCAAGAATATCCTGCTGCGTGACAGGAACAGTTGCCAGTACTGCTCGGTGGTGCTGACAGCGAGCGAATTGACGCTGGACCATGTGATTCCGCGCTCGCGGGGCGGGCTTTCCACCTGGGAGAATCTGGTGGCGTGCTGCCACGAGTGCAACCGGAAGAAGGGCAATCAACTGCTGCACGAGATGACCGACATGAAGCTGCTGCGCGAGCCGCGACCATTTTCGCTGCACACCTCGCGGCACATTATGCGGATGATCGGCAGCGCAGATGCCGCATGGCGAAAGTATCTGTACTTTGAGACCGGTGACGCGGCATAGAGGCTGTCTTTGGCACCAACAGGGTACCCTCCCCTGGGGTACCTTAGTCCTAAAGTCTTGGTTTGAAAATGGCTTGTATTTTGAAGAGCAATTAAGTTATTGATTACAGGTTGCTTGTCGGAAAGTATTCAAAATAAATAATCTATCCGCGATGGATGGGGTACCCGAGCGTTGTTGCTGGGCGAGATTTTGAAAGACAGAAGCAGGTTCTCCCACCGACGGCGGAAGGATGACAGCAAAAGAGAGCGGAAGGATGACAGCTTAAAAGAAAATACAGGGGTCTCTGCACTCCCCGTTCGACTCACTTCTCTCACTCAGGGATCAGTTGAGATGACGTGGGTTGAAGGTTGCACGTTCCCGTTCGTCGCTAAGCTGAAGCTGTTGCGATGACTATTGGATTGTTGGTTGAGACTGCGCCGTCGAAGACTTTTTGCTGAGGAAGCGCCGTCCCAGCCATGCGCGTAGCGGCTCGTCGTAAAGCTTCAGGCAGGCGTACGCGATGGATACAGCAGCGATAAACAGGCATACGCCGACGAGAGCTCCCTGGGCGGCGGGAATGTGTTTGCCTCTTACCCATGCCCAGTAGGTATAGATAAGCGGGTAGTGGGTGATGTAAAGGGGATAAGAGATGTCTCCCAGGAACTTGCACAGCTTCGAGGTGAAGCCCGGAGCTGGTTCCTGACCTGCGCCGATGAGGACGATAAGAGGAAAGATCACGATGATGGTGACTGCCTCATAGATGCCATTGGCCCACAGAGTCTGCGGGGTTCCGATGCGCGGCCAGCATAGGACTGTCAGCAATAGCGCACTGCATACAAAGAACGAACCACGAATACGCAGGTGCAGGCCGAGGCGCATGAGCAGGATGCCCGCGAGAAATGGATACAGCAGCCGCGCAAAACCGATATGCAGTTGCGCTCCGGTAAGAGACCAGCCGCCGATGACGTCGCCGCGCGGTCCCCAGACAAGCAGATGCACAAGCAGCGCCGCGGACAGCAAAGTAAGGATGCCAAGCACCGTTTTGTTGAACCTGCGAATGCCAAGGGCATACAGGATGTTTGCCACATACTCGAAGAAGAGCGACCAGGCAGGGCCGTCGAGCGGATAGGTCTCTCCCCAGCCGCGGATGTCCATTGAAGGGCCGACCGGAATCATGGTCATTCCGATGAGCATTACCAGCAGCATTTTTGCTACCGAGGTATGGGCGATGAGGGGAAAGGAGCTGCCCGCCTGCAGATAGAAGAAGATGGCGCCGATGACGGTACCGATTGCGACCATGGGCTGCAACCGGACGAGGCGGCGCTTGAAGAAATCCCACAAAGACATGCGGTCCCAGCGGTCGTCGTATGCATAGGCCACGACAAAGCCTGAGAGCAGAAAGAAGAAATCGACGGCAAGATAGCCGTGGTTGAGCTTCTGCTGGAAGACGCTGTCGTTGGCGTAGACCTCAAACATATGGAAGATCACGACCAGAAAAGCAGCCACGCCGCGCAGGCCATCGAGCGCAAGATAGTGTCGTTTTGTGGGGAGGGCAGCAGAGGTCGAATGCATCGGTACATCATAGAGGAGAAGCGGAATCCAAAAAAGGATTGATGAAGCGAAATAATCTCCTAAAAAGTTAGTTGACAAAGATTGAGTCCAGGTCTAATCTCCTAATCTATTAGGAGAAAGAAATGGGCGACCAGGATAAAGAGGGTTTGACCAGGCTGGAGCTACAGATCATGCAGGTGATCTGGCGGCGGGGTGCAAGCAATGTAGGCGAGGTACAGGAAGGGTTGGAGCAGCAACTGGCCTATACGACTGTCCAGACCATGCTGAATATTCTGCACCGCAAAGGAAAGCTGCGCCGCAGACTGCGCGGCCGCGCCTATGAGTACAGTGCGGCAGTAACGGAGGACAAGGCGCTGAGCCATGCGTTGCGCGACATGGTAGACCGCATGTTTGGCGGATCGAGCGAAGAGCTGGTGATGAGCCTGATTAAGAGCCGGCAGCTTGATGCAAAGAAAGTTGCAGAGCTGGGCCGGAAGCTTGAGGCCGAAGCAAAGAAGCAGAAGGAGGTGGACGATGAGCAGCGTTGAGGCGTTCGTGTTGGGGTACCTCGTGAACTCGTTGTGGCAGGTTCCGCTGGTGTGCATCGCGGCCTATGGCTGCGCTCGTCTGGCGCGGCGAATGAATGCGCAGGCGGAGCATTGGGTGTGGGTTACGGCTTTGCTTGTAGCGGCGGTCTTGCCAGCGTGCGCCTTCGGCGGGAGTTGGATGCTGCATGGTCTGGGTGCAGGCGCGGCAGGTGCGGGAACGGTAAAGGTAGAGATCGGTCAACTAACGCCGGTAACGGGAGCGAATCTGCGTCTGCCGCTGATGCTGCGCCATGTGGCGGTGATGGCTTATCTGGCGCTGGCGCTGTTCTTCTGTGCGCGGCTGATATGGGGACTCATCGAGAGCGAGCGTTTGCGGCGCGGTGCGCAGAGATTCTCGCCGGAAGGAGATTGGCGGAGGACATGGCAGAGGCTGTGCCGGGCCTTCGATGCATGCGATGTGGAGATTGCATCTACGCCGAAGATTGCGGGGCCGCTGACGCTTGGGTTTCGGCGGCGATGGCTGCTGGTGCCACCGGAGTTTCTGGAGAAGACGGAAGCGAAGGATGTAGAGGCTGCGCTGGGGCATGAGCTGGCCCACATTCGTCGCCGCGACTTCGCAAAGAATGTGCTGTATGAACTGGTTGCGCTGCCGGTGAGCTATCACCCGGCGATGCGATGGCTTACATCGCAGGTACAGCAGAGCCGCGAGATGGTGTGTGACGCCATGGCGGCAGAGTTTGTCATGACAAGAGAAGACTATGCGCGGTCGCTGCTGCGGCTGGCATCGATGATGCTGGACCGCACGCCGGCCAATCCTATTCACGCCATCGGAATCTTCGATGCCAACATTCTGGAGAGGAGAGTTATCAGCATGATAAGAAGACCGAGAGAGACGAAGGCGCTGCTGCGAGTGGGTTTTGCGGCGGTATGTGTTCTGGTTGGAGCGGCGACTTGCGGATCGGCACTGGCGCTAAGGCTGGATGTGAATGAGCCGCCACCGCCGCCGGCGGCTACGCAGGCAGAAGCGGCTGCGAAAGCGGTTAGCATAAAGGGATCGGTTGTCGCGGGAAGCAGAATTTCAGGCGAGAATCCGAAGTACCCTGCGGAAGCACGTGAGAAACATGAGTCGGGCATCGTGATTCTGCATGCTCTTATTTCGAAGACTGGGAACATTGCGAGTCTGGAAGTGGTGAGCGGGCCGGAGGTGTTTCGGCAAAGCGCAATGGATGCGGTTAAGACCTGGAAATACAAGCCATTCATGCTGAATGGGAATCCGACGGCAGTGGATACAAAGATCGAAATTAACTATAACCTTGGAGGATGAAGTTGCAGGGCAGACAGGCCGGCGAGAAGATCGCCGGCCTATTTCTTTTAAAAGCGAAATACAGGGGTCTCTCCACTTCGCTGCTGCGCAGCTTCGGTCGAGATGACGTATGGTGGGCGTGAGTCAATCCACCATAGGCGCGAGAAAGCCGCGCTGAAGATGCGCACCCGCATTTTTGGGTATACGTCCCCACCCTTCGCTCTACCACCCCAGCGAGCAAAAGACCGCTCGCCGGGGGCCCCGGTAGCTGCGAAGGATGGGGCACCCGAGCGATTGTGGCTGAATATTCTAAAAGCAGATTCCTTCGCTTCGCTGCGGAATGGAAAGGCAAAGGCAAAGGCAAGCTAATGGTTTCTTACCCAATCCGTGCATCGTATGATAAGTTCAGCGGCAGGAGAGATCCGATGGCTTATAGCGAGAGTTATACCTGCGATGTGTGCGGCAAGCAGAAGGCGGCCCATGAGAGCTGGTGGCTTGTGTGGCTGGATTGCTTTCAGGCGGAGAAGGTTGAAGACGACCAGCCGCTGATCAAGTTCACGCGCTGGAATCCTCAGCTTGCACACTCGGCGGGAGTGCGTCATTTATGTGGAGCGCAGTGCGCAGGCAAGATGATGGACCGTTGGATGTCGGAGCAACATGAGAATCCCGATGCGCATTGTGAGCCGACTGCGGTACACCCTATGCCGGAGCAGGTGCAGGAGATTACGCGGAAGGCGGTCGGCTTTTCAGCCGGTGGGTCGAGAGGGCCGCTTCCGATCGAGATTACCGCCGCTCAGATGAAGAAGGACGAGTAGCAGGACGAACGCTCCCGGAAAAGACAAAAGAACAAATGCAGGGGTTCTTCGCTTCGCTCAGAATGACGGCGGTGGGAGAGTGTGCATCCCAGTCATGCCGCGATGAGGCTGCGGCAGGGGCACCCGGCACCCGGATGTCGATTGCTGTCGAGCAGAACAGCAGATTCCTTCGCTACGCTGCGGAATGACAAACCAAAGAAATAGCGCACATTATTTCTTCGGCTGTGTGGGCGGCTGCTTATTGTCTTCCGGGGCTTTGTTGTCGGTGATGTCCTGTCCATTGAAGATGATGCGGCTGGTGGCGCGGAACTGCTTGTAGTCGGTGTATTTAACGATGGTGCGCATGTGAACGTCCTGCGCCATGTAACCGTCGCCGCCGGTGAAATGCAATGTGCCTTCGGCCTTGGTGTAGACGGGGAACCAGTATTTCCCGTCAACCTGCTGATAATACGTGGTGTAGGGCGGTGAGAGATCTTCGTGGCCCTTGCGCGTGTTATCTGGAACGGAGCGGCCGTTGATAAGGACGATCTGGAAGTCTTGCTGATCGACCCAGACGCGGCCCTGGAAGTAGCGCTTTCCCTTTTCGAGGACTTTGGGTTTGGCATCGAAGACGTAGGTGTCGATCTCGTCGATGTGCTGTTTGCCGGCGTAGGTAATGTCGTATTCGGGTAGCTCGGCGGTAGTGAGGACGAAGGGCAGTCGGTGCTGGATGTCCTGGAAGTCGGCGGGAGTCATCATGACGCGCTGCAGGGTGCTCTGTGGAGCGAAGACGACGTGCTCGTCGCGCCTGCCGTTGGAGTCGAAGAGAATGTCGGTGACCTGATAGTATTCGCCGTCGGGTTTATTGGTGTCGTCGTCGATGGTGTCGACTTTGACGCTCTGGCGGAAGGTGTAGTTCTGCCGGGCCTGGTCGAAGAGGGTTTCTCTCGCGCCCATTTTGGCGATGATCTCCTGCGGGGTAATTCCTTTTGGTGGAGTAGGATCGAGCGGGCCGAAGCCAGCGGGCTCGTCGGCGTGGGCCGTCCGAAGGCCCGTAATGGGAAGCAGAAATCCGAACAAAAGTGGGAATACTGCGAGTTTGGCCAGGAATCGAGGATGCCGGTGCCGGTTCATTTTGGGAATACTCCGAAGAAAATCCTGGGCAACGGTAAATCCTACATACCCATCAAAAGAGTAGACGCGAATAGCGAGGAAATTGTCATGCTTGTCTGGTTGAGTTCTGTATGGGCTCTACACTGGGGATGCATTGTTGGTCTGACAAGTTTGACCGCAGCTCTAATCTTAGTGGGAAATCAACAACGGATTCATAACAGAGAACGTCTGCGCGACAAGAGGTTTTGCGAAGAGTTCGAAGCGTATGCGCGTCTGGACGCCAGGATGCGCAACGAAGATGCGCGCTCATGGGCCAAGCGGATTTGCAGACTGGTGGCAAAGAAGAGCGTCTTTCTGCGGATGGCGATGTTGATGCAGGATGCAGAGGGGCGGCTTCGTGTTGCGAGCAGCATCGGCATGGACGACGTGACAATTGCGGCTCTGGAAGCTGAGACAGAACGCATCCTCAAAGAGACATCTCTTTTAAAGAATGGAAATGCGACGGCCCAGATCGGGGAGCGGAGCTTTGCAGCCGCGCTTGGCAAGGAAGCGGCGGCCATTGGATGTGGACGGGCGATTGTGATTCCTTTGCGGATTCAAGGCCAGCGAGTGGCGGGTGCTTTGGCGGTATGTGCCGACAGGCTATTGATGACATCGCAGCAAAAGACAATAGAGGAGCTGATTGCTCCATTGGAGACGCTTGCCTTGAAGCTGGGCTGGGCAATGGAGCAGGAGACACAGACGGAGCAGCCGCTGCGGAAGGAGAAATCTTCGCAGGCAAAGTTGTTGGCCGGTGATGTGGTCCGCGAGCTGAGCACTCCTTTGACGGCGGTGGTGGGTTTCGCTGAGCTGATTGCCGAGACGACCGGCGAGACGCGGGTGCGCTCTGATGCAGAGATGATTATGCAGGAAGCTCGTCGGATGCAAAAGACGGTGCGGAACCTGCAAAACGTTGGACGGGACAGCGGACGTCTGGATGAGCCGGTGCAGATGGGCATGCTGATTCGCGAGATAGCGATGGAGTGCGAGCAGAAGCTGGCGGACAAGGGCGTTCATCTTGAGGTGCAGGTGAGCGACGATTTACCGGTGGTGCATGGCAGCGCCGAACGGCTGCGGCAGATGCTGGAGCAGCTTTTGAGCAATGCGGCACAATCGGTCACTTCTTCTTCAGAGAAGGAGATTCAGGTTTCGGTAAACCATGATGGACAATCGCTACAGATGATTGTGAGCGATACCGGCCCGGGCTTTCCGGAGCCGGGACAAGTGTTTCATGCATTGCCGGGGCTGAGCGTCGCGGGAAGCGCGCGGGCAGGGCTGGCGCTTTGCCGTGAGATTGTCCGAGAGCATGAAGGAGAGATTAACGCCTTTAATCTCCATCCCTATGGGGCCGCGGTCGTGGTGGAGCTGCCACTGGGTGAGCAGAAGCAGGCGGTTGCTCGAGTAGCGCGTGAAGTAGCTTAGCGGTTTTCGAAATAATGCCTTATGAATATGGCAATGATGGAAACCGGACAAAGGCAAATACAGGGGTCTCTCCACTCGTCTTCGGCTCGGTCGAGATGACGTGGGTGGGAGGTTTATAACCCATTCATCGCGATGATGAAGCTGTCGCGATGAATGGGCTCACTTGAGCGTTTTGATTGAACTGAAATTTTTGCTGGGAGTAGACTGGCGCGATGAAGATGCTGGCCGGTGCGCTTGCGTGGGTGTTGTTGGGCGGGACAGCTTTGGCCCAGGGAATGGGAGCGGCTTCGACGCGGCGTCCCATGACGTTTGCCGATTTGCAACGGGTGAAGCGAATCGACGACCCACAGATTTCGCCGAGTGGGAAGTGGGTGATGTTCTCGGCAGTGGACGTGGACCTGGCGGCGAACACGAAAGTAAGTCATCTGTGGGTGGTCCCGCTGGCAGGCGGGCAGGAGAGGCAGGTGACGTTCTGGAAGGGAGGCGAGAGCAACGGGCGCTTTTCTCCAGATGGCAAGCAGGTGTCGTTTGTAGCTGAAGATAAGGCTAGTGGAACATCGCAGATATTTCTAGCTGCATGGAACGAAGCGGATGGAACGCTAGGCTCTGCGAAGCGGCTAACCAACGTCAGCACAGGGGCGGATGGCGCGGTGTGGTCGCCGGATTCGTCGAAGATTCTTTTTGCGTCGCGAGTGTATCCGGAGTGCAGCGATGAAGAGTCGTGGATACAGGAGAATGCCTGCGATAAGCGCAAGGATGATGCAGCGGCAAAGGACCCGGTGAAGGCGAGGCTCTTTACGCATCCGTTGTATCGGCACTGGGACCACTATATTGGCGAAAAGCGCAGCCATATTCTGGTTGTGAGCGCAGAGGACGGCAGCGATGTACGTGATCTGACGCCGCGCCGAGACATCGGCGAAGCAGAAGCGCCGGTATTTTCGCTGGGCGGTCCAGTTGATTATGCGTGGGCACCGGACTCGACGGAGATTGCGTACGTTACGAACCTGGATAAAGTGCCCGCGGTGAGCACAAATAACGATGTGTTTACGCTGCAATTGAACGAGGCGTTTGCAAAGCCGGTAAAGATTTCGACCTCGCCGGGGAGTGATGATGCTCCTGCGTATTCGCCGGATGGAAAGTACATTGCTTTCCGCTCACAGAAGCGAGCGGGATTTGAGAGCGACCGCTTTCGCCTGATGCTGTATGACCGGCAGGCCAGGACGACAACGGAGATGTTGCCGAAGTTCGACAACTGGGTCGATGAGTTTGTGTGGGCGCCAAATTCAAAGACCATTTACTTCGCCAGCGGCGAGATGGGCGAGGAGAACGTCTTTTCGACGCAGGTTGACTTGCCCGAAGCGAATGCGATTGCCAACAAGGCAGAGTATGGCGGTCTGCAAGTTGCGCCGGATGGAAGGACGATCGTTGCGACGGTGATGACGGTGCGGTATCCCGCGGCGGTTGGCGCCATTGCGCTGGATGCGCAGGGGCATGCCGGAGCGCCGGTGGAGCGGCTGTCGCACCTGAATGATGCCTTGCTTGCGCAGCTTGACCTGCCGAAGATGGAGAGCTTCTTCTTTCCCGGCGCAGGCGAGACATCGGTGGAAGGATTTATTATTCGTCCTCCGGGCTTCGATCCGGCAAAGAAGTATCCTCTGAAATTTCTGCTGCACGGCGGCCCACAGACGGCGTGGGGCGATGCATGGAGCTATCGCTGGAATGCGGAGTTGTTTGCAGCGAACGGTTATGTGGTGGTGATGATCAACCGGCGCGGCTCGACCGGCTATGGACAGAAGTTTGTCGACGAGGTGAGCGGCGACTGGGGCGGCAAGCCGTATATCGATCTGATGAAGGGGCTGGATTATGTTGAGACGAAGTATCCCTTCATCGATAAGACACGAGAGTGTGCGCTGGGCGCAAGCTATGGCGGTTATATGGCTGACTGGATACTGACGCATACGGATCGCTTCAAGTGCATTGTGACGCACGACGGTTTGTACAATCCGCAGAGCGCCTATGGGACAACGGAGGAGCTTTGGTTTCCGCAATGGGAGTTTCGGCCGCTGGCAGCGAACGGCATGGTGGAACAGACGAAGCCGGCTTACCCGTGGGACTACTTCGGTAAGCCTGCGAAGGAAGATCCCTTTCGCAGATGGTCGCCCATGCTTTCAATTAAAAACGCAAAGACACCCACGCTGATTATCCATTCGCAGAAGGACTATCGTTTGGATGTGTCGGAAGGCTTTCAGTTATTTACTGCTCTGCAATTGTTAGGTGTGCCGAGCGAGATGCTTTATTTTCCAGACGAGGGACACTGGGTGTTGAAGCCGCAAAACTCCGAGCTTTGGTACAAGACAGTAAACGATTGGTGCGACCGATGGACGCATAGCGGAAAGTATGCAGAAATGCCAGACACCGATTCGCACCAA
>DASRSR010000149.1:0-4528 GCA_035656355.1 Edaphobacter sp. | reverse complement strand
ACTTGTGGAACAACTTCATTGATTGTCTTAATGATGGCGCGCCACACATCCTCCATACTCTGCTCGGAGTAGTTTGGCTGCGGATGCAGGACGGTGGTGCGCTGGCGCGCGAGTGCGATTTCGCGCCCATCGTTGCTATATGCAACTGCCTTAATAACAGAGGTCCCTGCGTCGATTGCTATCCAAGCCATACTTATTCAACCAGAATCGGGTCGTCCGCTCCTGTTAGTGTCAGAGCCAGGATGCCGCTTATAAAGTAGAGCGCAGCGAAGATCCACATAATGCCAACGATGCCGACGGTACGAAGAAAGATTGTAATAATTGCCGGACCAAGAATCATTGCCGCGCTTGCGCCAAGGCTTAGCAGAGAGAGCGCTTCGCCACGATGATCTGGAGTGAGCATAGGAGTAAGAGCCGAAAGCGGTACATAACCCGCCAGCGTGGCGCCGTAAAACATGCCGACCAGGATAGTCAGATAGTAGCTGTGTGTGTGGAGCGGCGCGTAGTAGAGCAGCAGTGTGCTGATGGTGCAGCCAAATCCTCCGCAATACGCAATTGTCTTTCGCCAGCCGAGTCTGTCGCCAATCAAACCGAACAGGAGGTTCCAGACGATGTTAGAGAGGAAAATTGTGCTCAAAACATTGAAAAATTGCGACTGCGTGAAGCCGATGTTTTTCTGGAAGAAAGCGGGCAGAATGATGAAGAAGCCGAACTCCGGGGCGGTGTTAATCATGCGCACGATTGCGGCAACAAGAACCTTGGGCTCTCGACCCGCGAGCAGGAGCGATTCCAATAGAGCCCTGAAGGGTGCTCCTGCAGAGGCCGAACGGTTGCGGCCTCCATGTCGTTCGCGCACGCCAAGCAGGAGTACAGCACCGCCCAGAAGGACGATGCCCATCGAGAGCCAAAGCGTTGCATAAGTGCCAAGGCGAGGAATGGAATATTTGGCGACCTGCGAACCAAGAGTTGGCAGTCCTCCCGTGAATGCGAACCAGAACCAGCCCATTGCCGAGCCAAGCCGGTGTTTCGGAACGGCCATGGCAATCCACACCAGAAAGCCATAGGCAAACAGCGGATACCCGAGCCCGCGCAAGGCATAAGTCGTCAGAATTGCCGCATAGTCTCCTCTTCGGATGCCAAGTGTAAGAAATAGAACTTCAAAGAGAATCCACAGAACAAGGCCGGAGAAGATAACCACCCGTGGCGACAGAGCCTCGGACAGTGCACCGGAAAGCCATCCGGCAAGGGCCGCCGCAACTCCATACATTGTGAAAATAAGGCCTACTGCACGGGCAGAGAAATGAAAGTCGCTTAGGTAGGGCGCGAGATAGCCGGACTCGACGCCGTCTCCAATCATAAAAAGCAGCAGGCCCAAAAAGCCCCAGGCGAGGCCCGATGGAATGCCAACTCGATCAAGTAGACTTTCGTGTCTTTCGTGCTGCGCCACGATTTCAGCGTCCATCACAGTATTCGTCCCGCTTCCTAAAAGCGACAGTGATGAAAAAAGACCGCCCCGCTGCGCATCGATGAAATTTCTGCGCATTCGAGGCGGCCTCATTTGTCTCTGCCGCTAATCAGAGAGAATTATCGAAGGGCGAAGGCAGCGTGTCAACTTGCGCCACGCATTGGGTGAGGCTGCCTTGACTTAGCTATGGCAAAGTTGTTCAATGATGTTCGATACGCGGCAGAGAGATATGAGTGGCCGCTCTTACGAGATGTTTCTGTCTCGAAGAGCGGCCTTTCTCTTTGTTGTAGATACCTAAAACACTATGACCAAAGAGAAACTTCTAGTTGTTGGCGACCACTTCATCCAACCCGAGCTTATGCGTTCCAAACTGGGTTCTATCGCATCTGGTTATGAGATCGTGGAAGCTTCTACCCCTTTTCCGCTTGAGCCTTTCCGTCAGATTGCCGAGGTGCATGAAGCTTCCGGCTCGGAAAAGCAGATGATTGAGGCGCTGGATGGGGTTTCTATTTGTATTGCCCACCATGCTCCGCTTACCGAACGTGTCCTCCAGCACGCTACTGCGCTACGTCTTTTTGTGGTTTGTCGCGGAGGGCCGGTAAATGTGAATGTTGCAGCGGCAACTCGCCGGGGAGTTCTTGTTGCGTACACGCCAGGTCGCAATGCTGTTGCGACCGCGGAGCACACCGTGGCAATGATTCTTTGCGCTGTCCGCGGTATTCCTCAATCTGATGCAGGCATTCGGAGAGGAGAATGGAAGGGGGACTATACCTGGGAAACCGCCAGCATTGAACTTGGAAGTGCAACGGTTGGGTTGATCGGCTATGGAGCGATTGGCCGCCTTGTCGCACGCTATCTGCGCGGCTTTGGAGCAAAAGTTATCGCGTATGATCCGAACGCGAAGGTAGAACCAGGTGACGGGGTGGAGCAGGTTTCGCTGGACGAATTGCTATCGCGCTCAAACATTGTCTCTTTGCACGCGCGCGACACAGCGGAATCACGCGGCATTCTGGGACGGGACCAGATCGCGAAGCTTCAACGAGGTTCGGTTGTTGTGAACTGCGCTCGGGGCTCCTTGCTGGATTACGATGCCCTGGCGGAAGCTCTTCGCTCCGGCCATCTCTCAGCCGCTGCGGCAGATGTCTTTCCGCAGGAACCGATTCCCGCAGATTCACCGCTGCTCTCGTTGCCGAACTTTGTTATGACTCCTCATATCGCCGGCGGCACACGTCAGGCTGCGGAACGTGCGGCTGCACTTGCCGCCGAAGAAGTAATGAGGTATCGCACAGGGCAGCCGATTCTCCATTGTGCAAACCCAGAATTGAATCTTCAAATGCTTCGACCAACTGTTGAGCTTCAAACGGATTAGAACGATTATTCCTTCTCGCTGTTTTCCCACACCGATAATGTCGAGGTGAGGTAAGTAGCTATCTTCGACGAAGATACGGAATTTCCGTTTTCATTATGCAAAATGTCTTTGCCTCGACGTGGAGACTTTGTAAGTTGGTTCGCCTAAGTATTGCGAAAGATTTAATCTTGCAATGAAGATTTAAAGCTTGACGCTGTCTTAAACCAGGTTATATGGTTAGGCAAAGTTCGCGGCAGAGAATATGAGAGGCCGCTTCAATGGCACGCATGTGTGTGCCTTTGGAGCGGCCTTTTTGCATGTAGGCATGCATATTTGAGTATCCCGATGCAGTTTTTCTCATGTCGTGAAGATGTAACCAATGTGCGTTTGATACGGATGTGCCAGTGTTAGGAGGTATTCGAAAATGAAACACAGCAGATTGAACCAATTTCTTTCGGGGACAGTGCGAAACCTATTTGGTCTGTCGCTAGCGACTATGACCATCTTCACTCTCGTTGTTACAGCAACTCGCTGTTCCGCCCAGGTGGTTACCGGCACGATGGTTGGTGTGGTTAAAGATTCGACCGGTGCGGTGATACCCAATGCTTCTGTTATCGCTGTGCAGACAGCCACGAACGTGCGGCGCACGGGCACAACCACCTCGGAAGGCTATTTCAGCTTTCCGTATCTGTCTCCGGGAACCTACCGCGTGAGGATTTCCGCTCCTGGATTTGCATCTCTGGTCCAGGAAAACGTAACAATTTCTGTCGAGACTGTTGCGCGCGTGGACGCGGTCCTTACGCCTGCGGGCACTACCGGGGAGGTCACAGTCACGGCAGCTCCTCCGCCGATACAAACGGAAAATGCCGAGGTCAATCTGAACCTCGGAAGCCATGAAGTCAATGACATTCCTTTGGAGTATCGGCAGGCAGAGGGGCTTGTAGAGCTTGCGGCTGGTGTGAATATTGATTCCGGAGGCACGCCGTCAGCCGGTGATCCGGCGGGCACGATCTGGTATAACGCAAATGGTCAGAGCGTATCCGCGAACGGCACGGTGATCGACGGCGTTGACACGCGTGACCCGATGGACGGCGGCACTGCTTATGTGCCCGCGCCTGAGTTGATCCAGGAAGTTCACGTGGCTACAAGCAATTACAGCGCTGAATTTGGCCGCGTCGCCGGTGCCGTGATCAATATCTCCACGCGCCAGGGGACGAATAATTTCCATGGTTCGTTATGGGAATACAACAGAAACGCCGCTTTCGAAGCAAAGAATTATTTCTCAGGCAAGCTGCCGGTCCCTCCGCTGATCTATAACGATTTCGGCGCTGTTGTCGATGGGCCAATCGTGAAAGACAAGCTCTTCTTTACAGCATCGTATCGCGGGCAGCGCAACACCGCGACTGCCGTGACGACAACGACGGTACCGCGGCCTGAGTTCTTCACAGGTGACTTCAGCGCAGTGCCAGGCGCGCGCATCTACAATCCATTTACCGGCAACCCTGATGGTACGGGACGCACGGCATTCGCCGATAACAAGATCCCGAGTGACTTGATTACCGCCCAGGCCAAGGCAATCAATAAATATTTTCCGCAGCCGACGAATCCTACGGCAATTCAAAACAACTACACGTGGAATGCTCCGAATACCTATGTAGCCGATACCTATTTCGGCCGAGGTGATTACCAGATCACTGAATCTACCAAAGTGTTTG
>DASRSR010000148.1:0-54916 GCA_035656355.1 Edaphobacter sp. | reverse complement strand
CGAGAACGCAGATGGCACGCTTTGTACCCACCATTACGACAGGAAGTGTAGCGAGAACATTTCCCCAGAAACGGTTCGGCGACAAATGTCCGGCTTTTGCATCTTTGAGTAAAGCGACACTGCCGCCTTCTTCCCCGTGGGCCAGCCACGCGCCATCTTCTTCCTGAGTAACTGTCGCCAGGCGAGGCAACTCAACCTGAATTAATTCAAAGCCATTCTGTTCCTGCACATCTTCCATCGTCAGATGGACCGTAGGCCCGTCAACGATATAACGCAGAACAAACGTGACGGCTGTTTTGTTGTCCCAGGCCGCCTGGCAGAAAAAATCGGCCTGGTTGCCAGTCGCCTTGGCTGAAGCCACTTTCACTGTGATCGGGCGAAACTTCCAGTCCTTGACGGAACAGACAATCGCGAGAAGATTGCCGCCGAGGTCTTCGCCGCGCATGTTGATCCCGGAGCCGAGGATTCGATAGCGATAGGGCAGCGCATCCTTGCGGTCGAGAACGACCTCCAACTCCGGTGAACGCAAAATGACTGGATCTTTTGGCATGGAGCGCGGAGTGAGTCCAGTCTGCGCGAAAAGATGCCGCCAACGTGCTGACGCAGTCCAGGCCAACAGCCCTGCGCCGCCGGATTTCATAAAGCTTCTGCGATTCATTCTGCCTATCTTGTCGGACATCATTCACGTCTCCCGTCGTTCTGGAGTCTTTCAATAGTTCAAGGCCATTGAAAAATTCAGAACTTTATACGTGACGCGGCATACCTTTGCCAAGAATTATTTCCACAGGTGAAAGATTTATTTCAAAGTTGAGATAGAGGCGCAGAGTTAAGTCCGCGAGAGGAGAAGCGCTTCGACACGCCTCACATCGTCTTCAGTATCGACTCCGATTGTGTCGAATTCTGTGGGCTCAACATAGAGTTGAATGCCATTTTCAAGAAAGCGAAGCTGTTCCAGCCGTTCAATCTGTTCGAGATTGCGAGCGGGAAGTGTGGGAAATCGCTCCAGTGCGCTTCTGCGGTAGGCGTAGATACCGATGTGCTTCCAGTACTGCGGATTGCAGTTGTCGCGGTCGTACGGAATCGTGGCACGTGAGAAATACAGAGCGCGGCCATCCGCGGCGGTTACCACTTTTACTGCATTGGGATTGGTGATATTTTCCGGTGTGCAGAGAACCTTGAGCGTAGAGACTTCGACATGCGAATGTGCGAAGGGCCGCAGCAGGTTGGTAAGGTGCTCAGGCTTCAACAGCGGCTCGTCTCCCTGAAAGTTGACATAGATGTCCGCATGAACAAGTTGCGCGACAGCATGGACGCGGTCAGTGCCGCTGGGAAGATCGGGCGATGTCAGTTGAAAGGGCCAGTCGTTGCGTTCGCAGAGAGCGGCTACTTCCTCGGAATCGGTCGCGACGAGGACGTTGTCGAGCTGAGGACAGGCCCGTGCAGCTTCGTAAACCCAACTCAGCATAGGTTTTCCTGCGATGGGCCGAAGGACCTTGCGCGCGAGGCGAGTGGAAGCCAGACGCGCTGGAATAACTCCAAGGACCGACGGAGGCCGCTTTTCGCTACGGCTTGAATCAAGTATGATTGGAGTTGGCTGTGCCGCGGCGACTCTCCCCGAATCTTTCGTCGCGCGATACCTTCCTTCAGGCGTAGCCAATGCATACAGGGCGGCGTAGCTCAGATGGTTAGAGCGACGGACTCATAACCCGTAGGTCGGCAGTTCGATTCTGCCCGCCGCCACCAATACGCCGTCAGGCGATATTGCGCAACTCCAGACAGTGTACATGATGGCTCTCGGCACTACTCCTTGGGGAGGGTGTCAGGATGTATGCATCAAAAGTGCCCCAGAACGATGGGCGCGTACCCGTGGGTCTAGCGGAAAATATTTCTGCAGTGCCGTAATTTCAATCCATCTGACGCTCCCTCAAAAGTGCTATCTGACCGAGTAAACGTATTGAGATATCGTGTGTGCTGGAGATTCTGACTGATGGCAACACCGTCTTTACCTGTTGCGCATCCGCGAACTAAACGAGAAAAGACAAATTTTCACCTGATCGCAGGCCTCGCCTGTTTGTTCCTGCTCTTAATTTCCATCGTAGGCTGCAGACTCACTTCGATCCACATCGGACTTAGCGATATTGGCAACCGTCCGGTCGCGCTTCTTGTTCTAACGGCAATCATATTGCCGCTTCCTGCCTACTGGCACGAGAAGCAGCGCCCAACTTTTCGGGATTCGAGTCTGACGCTCCCCTGGATATTCCTCATTGCCTTTTTATTCGAGTTTCCATTTTTGATAGCGGCCCGATTACGGATGCCCCTGGCAGATCCTTTGCTGGCCCGAATCGATAATGCCATGCGAATCAGCGTGCCCGTCATCAGATCGTGGGCCAGCTATCACAGGATCGGGGCTGGGCTCAACGTGAGCTATGCATTGTTGATGCCGCTGCTCGTGTTGGCCATTTTTGCTCCGGCGCTCGCAGGGAAGGTGCAGCCTGCGCGTGAATTTGTAATTGCTAATCTAATCGCGATTGCGATTGGAGCGCCATTGTTCGCTCTTTTACCCGCTGTTGGGCCTTGGTATTCGTATCATTTTGCGCCGACATCGGACCAGGCACTTTGTCAAATCCAACTTCTGGCTGCAAGGACGCCTGGCCCTTATATCTATACGTCGGCGCCCGCTCATATCGTCAGCTTTCCATCGTTTCATGTATTGTGGGCAATTTTATGCGCCCGTGCTTTATGGGGCTTCCGATACTTTCGCTTACCTCTTGCTCTTCTCTCGGGGATGATCATCGTCTCCACGATGACAACTGGATGGCACTACGCTACCGATGTGATTGGCGGATTGATTTTAGCAGCTATCTCTATATCGATCGCATACCGGATTACATAACGAAAAGCATAGGAGCCACCACTTGTATCAGCTGCGGCATGGTCGAAGAGAATGTGCCGGGCAATTGTAAGGGAATGGCCGAGGTTGTCATCAATCCCATACTGCGACGAACTCATAACCCGTAGGTCGGCAGTTCGCTTCTGCCCGCCGCCACCAATTTCACTCCATGCGCCCTTCGCGCGATCTCGTTACGAGAGTATCATTTCGATAGCAGGAAGCGTCTAACTCCTGTCTGCCGATGAAGTCGTGGAGATGGTTTTGCCCTATGCCTAAGATTCCAAAGATTATGTTGTTGATTGCCTCCGTTGTCCTGGTGTTGACGGTTTTTCTAGGCATGAATTCCAGCGGTGTCAGCGCTTCTTCAGACCAGGATGGCGCGTATCGCCAGATTAACGTCTATAGCGAAGTATTGCGGCACATCCAGACCGATTATGTGGTGGAACCCAATATTCCTTCTGTGACGAATGGCGCAATGCGCGGCCTATTGGAGTCGCTGGATGCGGATTCAAGCTATCTGACGCCTGCGGAATATAAGGTTTACAAAACAGACAAGGCTGGCAAAGCGCAGGTTGGCATTAATGTGTCGAAGCGGTTCGGCTATGCAACCGTAGTTTCGGTGGTCCCGAACAGCCCTGCGGACAAGGCCAATCTGAACGACGGCGATATTCTTGAGGCGATTGGAAACCGGGATACGCGCAACCTTTCGCTGGCAATGATTCGCAGGATGCTCGAAGGCCAGCCTGGAACTGAACTGACAGTGGCGGTTGTCCGTCCGCGCAAGGCGATTCCGGACAAAATTACGATGACCCGTACTCTGGTGACCTATCCACAGGTTTCCGAGACGATCTATGAGAATTCTTCAATTCTGTATCTGAAGCCTGATGTGTTGGACCACGAGCATGTTCAGGAATTGGAACAGAAGTTAAAGGGAATGCAGAAGGCGGGTAATAAAAAGATCCTGCTGGATCTGCGCGACGTCGCTGCTGGAGATATGCCTGATGCCATTCGTTTGGCGAATTTCCTGTTGCCGAGCGGCACGATTGCGATGCTTGAAGGACAGAAGGTAGCCAAGCAGACATTTACAGCCGATCCATCCAAAACCATCAACGGAACCGCTCCGGTGGTTGTTTTGGTGAATCGCGGTACGGCCGGGCCGGCTGAACTGGTCGCGGCAGCGTTGCAGGATAATAAGCGTGCCGAGCTGGTAGGCGAGCGGACCTTTGGCGAGGGGGCGCAGCAGAAGACCTTTGAGCTGCCAGATGGTGCCGCAGTCATCCTTACGGTTGCGAAATACGAATCGCCGTCAGGGAAAAAGCTGCAGGATGATGCTGTTACCCCAGGGGTGCTGGTGGCTTCCAATATCCCGGATGAGGATATGGAGCCGGATGATGTCCAGGCCCAGCAGAAGAAGGCCGGCGATGTAACCGTGGATGAGCAATTAACGAAGGCTTTGGATCTGCTGAAAAGCAAAGCTGCATGATGTAATCCGCTGTTTACGTCTTTGGTTTCAAAGTAACGGCCGGTCATGATAACGATGACCGGCCGTGCTATCGTGAAAAGGCAGTGCAGACTTCATTCAGCCGTAGACCTCACTCCCCGGAAGTCGAAACTGAACCGTCATGGCGGCGAGCTTTACGCCGCATTACGCTGAACGGGCCGGATTACCCCAGCCGTCGCATTGCGCGCAAGATGACTTTTTTTGCGTTGCTTGCAGCCTCTGCGATCTTTGGCGCGATGTGTGGTTTGATGATGATTTATTCCATCAACCTGCCCGAGATGGCGGACCTTGCACGTTACCGTCCAAGCACAACAACAGAATTATTGGATGTCCACGGAAAGGTCTTTGGGTCCTTTGCCTTGGAACGACGAGTCGTCGTGCCCTATGCCGATTTTGCACCCGTGCTGCGAGAAGCCATCATCTCCATTGAAGATAAGAGCTTTGAGAGCAACTGGGGAGTCAACCTGGTTCGCGCGGTGGAGGCGGCGTATCGAGACTTGCATGAGGACCAGCGTGCTCAGGGTGCTTCCACCATCACCATGCAGCTAGCTCGGAATCTCTTTCTCTCTTCAGAGAAGACCTACAGCCGCAAGCTGCAGGAAATCATCCTGTCCATGCAGATAGAGCGGAGGTTTACGAAGCAGCAGATCTTTGAGCTATATGCAAATCAGATTTATCTGGGGCGTGGAACCTATGGCTTTGAGGCAGGGTCGGAGTATTACTTTAGCAAACATGCGCGCGATTTGACATTGCCGGAAGCTGCGCTGCTGGCCGCTTTGCCAAAAGGGCCGGAGTATTACTCGCCGGTACGGTATCCGGAGCGAGCTTTGAAACGGCGGAACCTTGTGATCAACGAAATGCTGCAGGACCACAAGATTACCCGCACGCAGGCCGAGGCAGCAAAGAAAGCGCCACTGGGACTGCATATCGAAGCGCCTGCAAATAGCATTGCGCCTTATTTTGTCGAAGAGGTGCGACGACAGTTAGAGAAGGAGTACGGCGTCGAAGAGGTCCACGGCGCTGGACTGCGCGTTTATACCACGCTCGATTTGGGGTTACAGGAAGCTGCCAATAAAGCGGTACTGGATGGCACAGCTACATATGAGCGGCGCGAAGGATGGAAGGGAAACCTGAAGAACGTTGTGCTGTCCGGCCTGGATATGGCGAGCTACAAGCATCCGGACTGGACGCAGCCGATCGAGCGCGGCAGTTATGTACATGGAGTAGTCACCAGCGTTGCTGCAAAGAAGGTCGTGGTGAAACTCGGCGATAAAGAAGCTGTGATGACGCCTGAGGACTGGGCCTGGACGCAGAACATTGATGGCGACAGCTTTTTGCGCAATGGCGATATTGTCTATCTTCGGATTGAAGGAACGCGTCCTGACGGTACACTTCGCGCATCGTTGCAACAGGACTCGGGAGCGCAGGCTGCATTGATGGCAATTGATAATGCAACCGGCGAAGTTGTGGCGATGGTTGGCGGACGCGACTTTGCATTGTCACAGTTCAACCGTGCAACACAGGCCGAACGTCAGGCGGGCTCGTCTTTCAAGCCCTATGTTTACACGACAGCGTTTGAGTCTGGCGCAAAGCCGACGGACATTATTGTGGATGGGCCGACAACGTTTCCGACGCCGAGCGGCCCGTATACACCGCACAATTATGAGAGAGATTATCGCGGGGCGATGACGCTTACGAGTGCTTTTGCCGAGTCGCGGAATATTCCCGCGCTGAAACTGGCGTATAGATATGGCATTCGGAAGGTCATTGCGACGGCACATCGGTTTGGCGTAACCAGCGAGATGCCTGCGTTTCTGCCGGTAGCA
Organism: Edaphobacter sp.; assembly: GCA_035656355.1. GTDB lineage: Bacteria > Acidobacteriota > Terriglobia > Terriglobales > Acidobacteriaceae > Edaphobacter. The sequence goes on along the minus strand of DASRSR010000148.1, from coordinate 48,699 downwards.
ATTGGAGCGGCAGACGTTACATTGTACGAACAGGTTGGCGCATACAGTGTTTTTCCAAACGACGGCATTCGTATTGAGCCGCACTACATCCGCAGAGTGACACAAGCGAATGGGCTGCCACTTGACCAGAAACCGCCGGAGATCAATGAGGTGATCTCAGTCGATACGGCACGCGAGATGATGCAACTACTGCAGGCAGTCGTCCGGATGGGAACCGGTGCAGCGGCAAGTCAGTTAAAGCATCCACTGGGAGGCAAGACCGGGACAACGAACAACTATACGGACGCGTGGTTTGTCGGATTCTCGCCATCGGTGACGTGCGGCACCTGGATAGGCTATGACAGCCGTCAATCTCTGGGAGATAAAGAAACAGGAGCTCGGGCCGCATTGCCGATCTGGATGGATTTTATGCGTGTCGCAATCGCGCATAAACCAGAGGAAGAATTTGCTGCGGCGAATCCGGCACAGTCGAAGACCGCAGCGGCTGGAACACCCGTTGCAGGGAAATCCCCTGCGACGGCAGCTGGAGGAGTTTCTAAGGGGAAGCCCGTGAGTAGTACCAAAACTCCTACAACACCTGGGAAGTTTGTTGAGCCGCAGAGTTTCTGGGTTTCGAGGCCACCGCGGCGCACAAAGTAAAGTAACGCTTTGCTCGAAGTACGTCACGCCCTATCTGTTCGCGCAGTGCTTCGGGAGTGGGGAAGCGCCGTTCGGCTCGCAGCCGCAACAAAAAAGTCAGAACCAGAGAAGTTTCTTCACTGAGTTCGATGGGATGAAAGTTCAGCAGGTGGGATTCGACAGCGAAGGAATCCGCACCAAAGGTGGGCCGATTGCCAACATTGGTTACGGCTTCAAAGGTTTCCTGCGATGGGCCTGAGCCAACGGTGAGTGTAGTAACGTAGACGCCGTTTGCGGGCAGCAGCTCGGTGTACGGCGCGAGATTTATGGTGGGGACGGTATACCGTGTACCGTAGCCACGTCCCGATGCCGGAGTAGAAACAACGGAAAAGGGACGTCCCAGAAGTGCGCGTGCATGGCTAACGTCTCCCTGCGCAATAAGCTGGCGGATGCGACTCGAAGAAACAGCTTGATGGCGAACAATCTGCGAGCCATGAGTGCAGAGCTTAAAGCCAAACTGCTCACCAAGCTGTTTGAGCGCTTCAATATCCGCTTCTGCCTGATAGCCGAGTCGAAAATTCTCGCCTTCGTGCAGTTCCGTGACGTGAAGGGTGCGCTGTAAGACTTCACTGGAAAACTCACGCGCAGTCATGCGAGCAAAGTCGCCGGTGAAGGGAAGAACAAGCAGCGCATCCAGCCCCGTTGCGGCAAGAAGTTCGATCTTCCGGGATAGAGGAGCGATCAGTGGCTGATGGACCTGAGGGCGTAAAATCCGTGCGGGATGCGGATCAAATGTGATGGCAACAGAGTGGATGCCGAGCGCGCGTGCTCGCCGGACGACCTCAGCAATGATGGAGCCATGTCCGCGATGGACGCCGTCAAAGTTGCCAATGGTGGCGACTGAAGGACCGAAGTCAGGCGGGATATCCGCGAGCTGGCGATAGATCTTCATTTGGCAATCTCGAAGGTTATCTTCAGTCCATCGTATGCAAGACGAATGTGAGGTGGCAGAGCGGCTTCCGTTCCGGCCTGATCAAGATCGTGGCTCATGTGTGTGAAAAAGGCGCGACGTGGCTTCAACTGTTCCACAAAAGCAATGGATTTTTCCAGATGCGAGTGGCTGGAGTGAGGATCGCGGCGCAGGGCATCGAGGATGAGAACATCCAGCTCCTGGAGTAGTGGAACACTTTCGGCAGGAATATCACTCATATCGGTAAGGTAAGCAGCGGCGCCAAAACGATAGCCGGTGATCTGCTGGTGTCCATGGATTACCGGGATGCGTTGGAAACAGGCGCCGAAGAGATCGAAACCAGCACCCGGGGCAGAGTCGATACGGTGCATCTCAACGCGCGCACTGGTGGGATAACGGTTTTCTTTGCGAAATGTGTACTCAAAGATGCGTTCGATATCGTTTGCAGTGGCTTCATCCGCATAGACGGGGAGATTGCCGCTGGAATGAAAGCTGAGCGGGCGGAGGTCGTCGAAGCCCATTACATGATCGGCATGGCCATGCGTGTAGAGCACAGCATCAAGGCGGCGGATATTCTCTCGAAGTGCCTGAGCGTGGAAATCGGGGCCAGTGTCGATAACAACGGTATGACCGCCGTACTCCAGCCTAATCGATGGGCGAGTGCGGCGATTACGTGGGTCACCTGTAGGAGACATTGCCGAGGTGCAGACAGCGCAGTCGCAGCCCAGGGTCGGCACACCCATCGATGTGCCGCTGCCAAGAAAAGTGAGCGTAGCTTCCATTCTTAGCGAACGATGGTTGGCCGGCCTGGAGTGGCAGCGGGACCAGCGGCGGGCGCTTTGGCGGCTGCGGAGCGAGCAAGCGCCTGAGTAATCTCAAGAAAACCCATGCGAAGCTCAAAGAGCGCATTGTCCAGAAGGCGCGATTCTTCCGGTGTGAGATTGCCTTTGGTCTTTTCTCCGAGGACGGCAAGCATATCGATGCTCTGGCGTGCGCCCATAAGATCAATCTGTGGCTGCTGCCCCTCAGGCGTTGCCCCGCCAAGCTGCAATAAGGCAGTCATGTATACCGAATGGACGATCTGTTCAAAGCTCATCGTCGGGGGGTGTTCCATGCCCGGATTTGTAGCGCGAATCGCAGTGTCGAGTCGGTCTGCGGTCTGCTGATAGGCAGCACGAGCCTGGTCAGACTGCTCGGCGGTCAACGGTGGCAATTCCTCCTTGGGAGGCGCAGTCTCTTCGACCTTGGGTTGAGGCGCAGACGTTGCAGGAGTTTCCGTAGCTGGGGGAGCGGCATCATGCCTCTCTTCTTCTGGCGAAGGAGCGGCGTCAGGGCGCAGCTCGCCCTCAGCGGTGAACTTCCGGCGGTCTGTGATGACAAATGGCTTGTTCTGCTCAGACATAAATTAAACTCTCTCAGATTCAGATGCCGGTCGCGCCTTGAGGGCTTCAACCGCTGTAAAAGGAAGCGAAATCGGATGTGCTATACCGCCCGTGTATTGCAGAGGAGCGCCACGCTCGAGCGCTTCGCGTCGAGCATAGCCGAGTGCAAGTTGCAGTGGAGCTCCGGCTGTACTGAATGGAACCACTTCAATGGTAGTAAGCTCTCCAATCTGCTTGCCATCGGCTTCGAGCACAGTAGCTGCAGCGGGAAGCGAGCCTTCGAGCCGAAAACCAGTGAAAGTGCGGTGAACGTTACCTCTGGAACGGATGCGTTCTACGATCTCCTGCCCAAGATAGCAGCCCTTGGAAAAATGTAGTGCGCGTGCTTGTCCAGTCTCCTGGGGCAACTCACGGTCGCGAATATCGGTCCCGTAAATCGGAGTTCCTTCAAGAACACGCAACCATTGTTGGCTTTCCTGACCGCAGAGAATTGCCCCTGCATCGAGGAGCGTTTGAGAGAGCGTCTCAATTATTGCTCCATCTGCCCAAAGCTCGAAGCGAGGAATCAGCGGGCTGTATGCGTGAATGATCGTGATAGTGGAAGAACGCCAGGGCTGAATTTGCATCTCTAGCTCTGCATGTGGCGCATTTGTAAGCCCGATTTTCTCGAGTATCAATGAGGCATGGGGACCGACGATGGATAACCCGGATTGAGTGCCGGATATATCTGCTAATTCAACATCATCCATGATGATGAAGCGGTCCAGCAGAGACATCAGCGCAGAAATTTGCCCAGAGGCGGTTTCCAATAAGAAAGAATCGGGTTGCGCGAAGATGTAGGCATCGCCCTGAATACGCCCTTGCGCGCTAAGTAAAAAGTTATAGCAACCATGGTTCTGTTGCAGGTCCTGAATGGAGTTGGTGACCATGCCATTCAGCCATCGCACACGGTCGGCCCCGGTAATGCGAATCCAGCCTGTATTGCCAAGCATGGACAGGCCAGCATTGTGGAGCAGAGCCTGAAGCTGAGCCGCAGACGAGACAGCGCCGGATTGGGACAAAAGTGAGCTCACGGACGATAAAGAAAACTCTGCGTACACTTGATTATAGCGATTCGTTTGGAGGTCCAGGCTTGCTGCGAGGTTTAAACAACTGGGGTAAATTATTGCCGGCACTGCTTTTGGCTGGTGCAATCAGTGTCGCTCCTAACATGATGTTTGCGGAGCAGGCAATTGCTCCGGCGCAGCAACAGCAAAGTCCGGATTCATCGAAATCACAGAATGCTGATGCGGCGAAACCTCAGGCGCCTATGACTAAAGCGCAGGCGAAAGAGCTGTTTCGATCGGTCGATTCGATCCTGGACTTCGTCAGCAGCGATTCAAAACTACCGATTGAGCATCGCGTCAAGCGGAAGCTGATCTCCCGCGACCAGATTAATCGATATCTGAAGAAGAAATTCGACGAGGATAAGAGCACAAAGCGGATAGAACGATCAGAGATCGTTTTGAAGAAATTTGGTTTGCTGGATCGGGATTTTCATCTGCGACCGTTCCTGCTTTCGCTTTTGACTGAGCAGATTGCAGGTTTCTATGACAACAAAACCAAGACGGTGAATCTGCTGGACTGGATTCCGCCTGACCAGCAAAAGCCTGTACTGGCCCATGAACTGACCCATGCTCTGCAGGACCAGAAGGTAAATCTGAGCAAGTGGTCTGATGCAAGCGCCAAGGGAACCTCACATGACGCACAGCAGGATAACCAGCATATCCAGACCGATGAAGCGGATACGGCGCGTGATGCCGTTGCCGAGGGACAGGCGATGGCCGTCTTCGTCGACTACGCCCTGCGGCCAACGGGGAAGACGATTGCGGATGCACCCGAACTCGGGGACAAATTGAAGGATATGACGGCCGATTCAAGCGGTTCACCGGTGATGGCGCGGGCACCTCTGGTCCTGCAGGAATCACTATTGTTTCCCTATGCAGATGGATTGAGCTTCGAACAGGCGATCCTGGTAAAGGAAGGCAGAGAAGCGGCTTTCGCCAATGTGCTGGAACATCCTCCCTCATCAAGCTTCGAGATCATGAATCCGAAGGATTATATGGCGCACACGCCAGTACCGGTCTTGCGGCTGCCGGACATTCACCCTCTGCTGGACGCAGAATATACGCCTTACGATGTAGGCGTGATGGGTGAACTTGATGTGCGTATGCTTACGGAGCTGTTTGGAGGGCAGCAGATATCGGCTGCTCTCACACCTGCATGGAATGGAGGAATTTACTATGCAGCACAGCGCAAGTCCGCTTCAACGGCGGCAGAAAAGGAGTCAACTGCCTCGATAGGACTGCTTTACTACTCGCATTGGAAAAACGCTGATTCAGCGCGGTCGTTTATGCGCGTTTATGCATCGGAGATTCCGCGGAAATATTCCGGCGTCGTGGAGCGTTCGCAAGACGAAGCAGATGCGAATGAGCAGGTTTTTTCGACGAATGAAGGCGACGTGCTGATTTCGCGTGCTGATGACGGTGTATTCGTAAGCGAAGGGTTTAAGCTTTCGCTTGCGCGAAAGCTGCGCGATCAGATTGTGAATGCACAGCCTCAAGGGCCGCTCATGACGGCAGGAATCAGGCCGCATGAGCTTTCGTTGGGGCTATCACATATGTTGTCATCATTTGGAATCATCCGGGCTGCTGGCCTGCAACGATATACTTTTGATGGGAATCCGGGCATCGTCCGGTAAAAGGAGATTGTTTGAAGAAGGCAGAGATTGGAATTATTGGCGGCAGTGGTCTGTATGCCATGCCGGGTTTGACGAATGTGCGCGAAGAGCAGGTAGAAACACCCTTTGGGAAGCCTTCAGACGCTTTTGTATTGGGAGAACTCGATGGCCGCCAGGTAGCATTTTTGGCGCGGCATGGGCGCGGCCACCGGTTGCTGCCAACAGAGCTGAACTTTCGCGCCAACATCTATGGGATGAAGCAGCTTGGCGTAGAGCGCATCCTTTCAGTTTCCGCAGTTGGCTCGCTGAAAGAGGAGCATAAGCCTACGGATTTCCTCATGCCGGATCAGTTTATTGATCGAACCTATGCCCGCACCTCGACTTTTTTCGGTAATGGCATCGTTGCACATGTTGCGTTCGGCGATCCTGTATGCGCGACGGTAGCGGACACATTTGCGAAAGCCTGCAACGCGGTAGGAGTCGTTGGGAAAAAGGGCGGTACTTATGTGTGCATGGAAGGGCCGCAGTTTTCCACGCGCGCGGAATCGAATCTTTACCGGAGCTGGGGTGCTGATGTTATCGGAATGACCAATTTGCAAGAGGCAAAGTTGGCTCGTGAGGCAGAGATTTGCTATGCAACGATGGCGATGGTGACAGACTATGATTGCTGGCACGAAGGGCATGATGATGTCACAGTCGAGCAGGTGGTCGCGGTATTGCATCAGAATGCAGACAATGCAGCAAAGGTCGTTCGTGCTGCGGTAGCAGCCATGCCCACAGACAAGACATGTGGCTGTGGAGATGCCCTGAAGTATGCGATTCTTACGGATCGCAAGGCTATTCCAGCGGAGACGCGGCAACGTCTTTCACTTCTGCTCGATAAATATCTGTAAAGCAAATTAACCAATACGAAAAGGAATCTATGTCCATTCTTGTTGTCGGATCGGTAGCCTTCGATAGCATTCAAACCCCGGTTGGCGAGGTAGATCACTGCCTCGGCGGCGCGGCGACGCATTTTTCGCTTGCCGCGAGCTACTTTACGCCAGTACGCGTGATTGCTGTGGTGGGAAAAGACTTCACGGCAGAGCATGAAGCAGTGCTGACCCGGCGCGGCATCGACACGCGGGGCCTTGAGCGCGCAGACGGACTTAGCTTCCACTGGACAGGTTCCTATTCAGGAAACATGGACGAAGCCAAGACATTGGGTACAGACCTTAATGTCTTTCAGTCCTTCGAGCCAAAGATTCCGGCGGCTTATACCGGCAGCGAGTATCTCTTTCTGGCGAACATCGACCCTGTGCTTCAGGCGCGCGTTCGCAGCCAGATGCCGAAGGTACGCATGGTGTGCGGTGACACCATGAACTACTGGATTGCCGATCATAAGGAGAATCTCTCCAAAGTTCTGCGTGAACTCGATGTGTTGCTCATCAATGATGGTGAAGCGCGGATGCTGGCAGGAGAGCGAAACTTAGTGGTGGCGGCAGAGAAAGTTCTCTCGATGGGGCCGAAGACTCTGGTCGTGAAGCATGGCGAGTATGGGGCAACTGCTTTTTTCAGCGACAGATCTTTTGAAGGCAGAAAGATTTGCCGACCATTCCGCGCACCGGCGTTGCCATTGGCAGAGGTGGTCGATCCAACTGGGGCGGGTGATTCTTTTGCCGGTGGTTTTTACGGCTATCTCGCATCACAGCCGGAATTGACGCCCGCTGTCTTCCGCACAGCAATGTTTTATGGCGGTGTAATGGGTTCGTTCGCAGTGGAGCGGTTCGGGACGGAGCGACTGCAGTCGGTCACGAAAGAAGAGATCGATGAGCGCTTCAACCTGTTCAAGGAGATTTCGCATCTTGAAGGAGCATAAACCGGCAAAGCAAATAGGACCGGCTGCTCCTGCATCTCCCGATGAGGTCCGGCCAGCTTCGAGGGAAGAGACTTTTCCCGTAGCGCTGATCGCTGTGATTCTGGCGTTTCTGTCGCTGATGCTTTGTTATACGCGTGGGTATCTCTTGCTTTACGGAGATGCCGTTGCACATCTGGGGATTGCACGCCGCATCTTCGATACGCGCCACCCAGGTCTGTCGCAATTGGGCAGCGTATGGTTGCCCCTTCCGCATTTACTGATTCTGCCTTTCGTGCAGAAGATGGCGTGGTGGCAGAATGGCCTGGCTGGCGCATGGCCCTCGATGATCTGCTTTATCTTCAGTGTCGCCGGACTATATCGTTTGGCTCGCCGCATGATGACGCCACGATGGGCCTTTGCCGCGACCGCCTTTTATGCTCTGAATCCAAACCTGCTCTATTTATCGACAACAGCCATGACGGAGCCTCTGTTTTTAGCAGAGCTGATCTGGCTAACACTGTTGACAATGGAGTGTGCGACCGCGATTCGTGAGGCGCGCGATAGTTTTGTAGCACGGCGGCTGATCTTTATCGCCCTGCTCATTGTCGCGGCAGTCTTTACTCGTTACGACGGATGGATATTAGGAGCGGCAGCCTGGTGCATTGTGACCTGGTGTCTGGCTCGCAATCGCGAGGTTTGGCGTAAGGTCGCGCCTGCGTTTGTCATCTTTACGCTGCTCTCTATTGCCGCTCCGCTAAGCTGGCTCTGGTATAACCAGCACTTCTTTCACGATCCGCTGGATTTTATTCGTGGTCCCTACTCAGCGGCGGCGATTGAAAAAAAGACCTCGCCGCCCGGTTCGCATCACTACCGCGGATGGCACAATCCCGGATGGGCCTTGCTGTTTTTTACACGCACAGCGCAGGTAGATGCATCAGTTTGGGAAACCGGCTTTGCAGTAATGCTTGCGGCTCTTGGCGGGTTGGTCCTTGCAATCCGGCGTCGTCTTGCGCTGCCCTCATTGCTGCTATGGTTGCCGCTGCCTTTTTATGTCTACGCCATCGCTTATGGTTCGGTGCCGATCTTTATTCCGCAGTTGTGGCCGCACTCGTATTACAACGCCCGTTATGGCATGGAATTGCTTCCAGCGATTGCGGTCTTCACCTTTCTTCTCGTTGAGTGGTTACAGCTTCGATGGAGCAATTCGCAGCCGCTGAGAGCGCGTCTGATGCATCCTGTGGCCCTGTCTCTTATTGTGCTGAATACCGTAGGTATGATGTACTTTACGCCGCTTGTTCTGAAGGAAGGAATCGTTAACTCGACGACTCGTATTTCACTGGAGACTTTGATTGCGCGAGAGCTGAAGTCCTTCCCCGCCGGTGTGCCGATACTGATGTACAACTCTGACCATATCGGCGCCCTGCAGGATGCCGGAATACCGCTAAAACAAACGGTGAATGAGAACGACTACGATAGCTGGAAGGCGGCGCTTGCCGATCCTGCCGATCATGCAGCGTATGTAATTGCCATTAAGAGTGATCCAGTGTCGAAGGCGGTTGAAGCTAATTCAAGTGGCCTGACGGAATTGACCGTACTGTGTACGACAGGTCAGCCCTGTGCGCGGATCTATCGTTCCGATCGCTACAACTCATCCGCGAAGACGCATTAATTACCTCTGGGGCAGAATAAAAACATGATTCCTTTTGTGAAGGCACATGCCTGCGGTAACGATTTTCTGATCATTGAAGAGAGCATGGCTCAGCGACGACATGCCGATCTTGCGCGCAAGCTATGCGCGCGAAATACCGGCATCGGCGCAGACGGCATCGAGTTTCTGGATCGAAAACCCGGCGGAGAACTTTTTCTGCGTCTTTTCAATGCCGATGGCAGTGAGGCGGAGCTTTCGGGTAACGGAACACGCTGTGTTGCAGCCTGGCTTGCCAGTAGTGAAGGGAAACAGCAAGTAGCGTTTGGGACGCACGGCGGTGTGCGGACTTGCAAAGTAATCGAAGCTGCGGGGGACCATTTTCTGATTGAAAGCGAAATGGGTTTGCCAAAAGTGATGCCCCGAACAATTGAGCTTCCCGGCATAGGCAATGTCGAAGGTGCGATGGTCAACGTGGGCAATCCTCATTTTGTCCTTTTTGTGGATACGGAGGACTTCAGCGCACATGGCAAACGGTGGCAGGAGTTAGGCGCGCGCATCAGTACCAGCCCGTTGTTCCCGCACGGAACCAATGTTGAGTTTGTGCGGGTGCTTTCGCCATCAAAGATAGCGTTCCGGATCTATGAACGCGGTTGCGGCCCTACAACTTCGTCGGGAACGGGTACATGCGCGTCCTCAGCAGCGGCGATGGCGCTGCGCGAAGTAGGCCGCTCCCTCATTGCTGTTGCCGAGGGTGGAGAGCAGCGGACGGCGTGGCCCACCAGCGATGCTGTGATGCACCTGACAGGTCCGGCAGAGATTATTTGTCGTGGCGAGGCCTCCGCACAGTGATGTCTTCACGAAACGCCATAAAACCAGCAGCATTGCGTGCCGGTGCAACGCTTGCGATCGTTTCACCGGCAAGCGCGCCAAAGCCAGAGCTTGTCTATCAAGGTATTGAGAGGCTACATGAGCTTGGCTACAAAACTGTACTAGGGGAGCATGCTCTTGATCGCGGTCCACTCTACTACGCTGGCACGCTGGAGCATCGCTTGAAAGACCTGCACGATGCTTTCGCCAACCCAGACGTTGACGGAATCATCTGTGTGCGTGGTGGCTGGGGTTCAGCAGAACTGCTTCCTCATCTCGATGCATCGCTTATCCGGGCCAATCCGAAGGCGTTTATTGGCTATAGCGACCATACGTCTTTACACACTTGGCTGCGCAACGAAGCGAATCTGATTACGTTCCACGGTCCGATGGTTGCCGCAGATTTCGCACACTCGAATGGAGTCGATTTAGACAGCTGGCAGCACTGCTTTGGGGGTGATGCCGACTGGGTTCTGAACGCCGATTCCGGTCTCCGCATCCTACGGGCAGGGAAAGCGGAGGGCATTCTTGAGGGTGGATGCATTGCTATCCTTGCAGAGGCGCTTGGGACACTCTTTGCGCCTCGCATCGAAGACAGCATCCTCTTCTTGGAAGACATCGGTGTAAAGCCATATCAATGGGACCGGATGCTCCTGCATCTCCGTTACTCGGGAATTCTGAAGAGTGTGCGCGGAATTGTCTTCGGCGACATGCAGCAATGTGTCAATCCGGAGGAAAACGATCTGCTGGAGCGTGCCATACTTCATGCCTTGCGCGATTTTCAGGGGCCAATCGCCATTGGCCTGCGCAGCGGTCATGTCAACTCAGGCAATATTACGCTGCCGTTTGGTGTTCCTGTTAGGCTGGATTTGACCGATGCGGAGAACCCGCAAATGCATTTTCTGGAGGCAGCGGTCGCGGTCTAAACTCAGACCTGAGTCATCATGCAAAACTCCAAACATATCCATTTGATTGGCATCTGCGGTACAGCGATGGCATCGCTTGCCGGGATGTTGCAGCAGCAAGGGCATCACGTAACTGGATCAGACGCTGCCGCTTACCCTCCAATGAGTGATCTGCTCGCCGCGATGAAGATCAAGGTTTTTGAGCCTTATGCCGAAGCCAATCTCAACTCAAGGCCTGATTTAGTAGTTGTTGGTAATGCCATCTCACGCGGCAATGTGGAACTTGAGTATGTCCTGGATAAGCGCATTCCGTTCTGTTCGATGGCTTCGATCCTGCATGATGAATTCTTGTCCGGTCGCGAGTCCCTGGTAGTTGCAGGAACCCACGGAAAGACTACGACGACCAGCATGTTGGCGTGGATCTACGAAGTGGCTTCCCGGAAAGCACCAGAGCTTGCGCCCTCATTTCTGATAGGAGGAGTTGCAGAAAATTTTGGCACTAGCTTTAAGGTGCGACCGACCCGGCCATTTCTAATTGAAGGCGATGAATACGATACAGCCTTTTTTGATAAAGGACCGAAGTTTTTGCACTACTTTCCCGATGCTGCGATCCTCACCCATGTCGAGTTTGATCATGCAGACATCTATGCAGACTTATCAGCGGTAAAGACTGCGTTCAAGCGTCTGGTCAATCTGATTCCACGTCGCGGACGCGTTGTTGCTTTTGATGGCAGCGAGAATGTCAGTGAATGCGTTGCAAATGCGTTTTGCGCAGTTGAGCGCTATGGCTTTGCTCCAGACTCGTATTGGCATATTGCGAATCTCAGCCATCATGATGGTGTAAGCAGATGGACGCTGCGCCGGAATGGTGAGGTGTTTGCCGAACTGAGCCTTCTCATTGCAGGTGAGCACAATGTGCTCAACGCCACTGCCGCTGCTGCACTTGCAGCGGGACAAGGAGTCTCGGCCGAAGCCATCGCCGATGCGCTCGCCACCTTTCGAAGCGTCAAACGAAGGCTGGAGGTCAGCGCCGTCATTGAAGGTATCGTGATCATCGACGACTTTGCCCATCATCCCACCGCAATTCGAGAGACCTTGCGCGCACTCCGCGAGTCATATCCCGGGCGACGGCTTTGGGCAGTACTGGAGCCGCGATCGAATACACTTCGGCGTAATGTGTTTGAGGATGCTCTTACGAAGAGCCTGGCGCTGGCAGATCGTGTTGCCATTGCGGCCGTTTTTCAATCGGAGAAGATTCCGGCAAAGGAGCGCTTGGTTCCAGAGAAAGTCGCCGATCAATTGAATGAGCTTGGCATACCATCGGCGATCTATGCTGATGCGGATGCGATTATTGCCGCTCTGGTTCCGCAGCTCCGGCAGGATGATGTAGTCGCAATTCTGTCGAATGGCGGGTTCGGCAAAATCTATCAAAAGCTTCCTCTTGCGATTACACAATCCATGGCGACAGAACAGGCATAAACCATGTTTGCCACCCTTAAGCTTCTCTGTGTCTATTGCACGCTGGGGTCTGTCGCCGGCCTCATCGGTATGCCATATTCCATTCTCGTTGGCGACATCAGCAGGCTTTATCGAGTCGCGATGTGGATTGCAAATGCTGGCGTGCGGGCTGCCGGCGTTCGTATCGAAGTCCAGGGGTTGGAGATGGTTCCACCAGACCGGCCTTGCATCTTTATGTGCAACCATGTGTCGAACCTCGATCCTCCGGTCTTGCTGCCTCTGCTCCCTGGCCGTTGCGCTGTAATGCTGAAGAAGGAGTTGATGCGCATTCCGATTCTTGGCACGGCGATGCGTATGGGCAAATTTATTCCTGTCGAGCGCGGAAGCCGACGCGAAGCAGCGCAGGCCAGCGTAGCTGCAGCGGCAGATACGCTACATTCGGGACTAAATATTTTGGTGTTTCCAGAAGGAACGCGATCGAAAGATGGACGGCTGGCGTTTTTTAAAAAAGGGCCATTTTTCCTTGCGCAGCAGACACAGGCGCCAATCGTCCCCATAGCCCTTTCAGGCACGCAGAAGATGATGCACAAAGGAAGCATCGCCATCAAGCCCGGAGTGGCGCGAATTGAGTTTTTACCTGTTATTGAACCAGGACAGTACGAGTCGCGCGAGGAGATGCTGAAAGCAGTGCGTAAGACCATCGCTGACGCACTACCAGAGGAAATGAAGCCGAATGACTATTTGACGATGGCGTTATAGCCATCGCCGATCAGTCGCTGGCGCATTGCATCCGCGTCCTTCTTCGAAGCAAAAGGCCCGATCTGCACATGGAGCAACTTGTCCTGCGGCGTAGGATGGACCGCAGCGCTATACCCCCTTCGCTTCAGTGCGTTAACCAGCATATTCGCATCTCCTTGGCGCGAAACGGCTGCAACTTGAACAACATATTGGGTTCCGGAAGACGTTGCCGAAGGCTTGGAAACCACAGGCTGCTTAGCCGGGGGCTTTGCCTGCAGAACAACCGGAGTCTGCTTGGTTGGAGCCGGTGTCTGTTCATCAACGGCACTTGTATTAGTCGATGAGTCAGACGATGTGTCCGGAGTCTCCGCAATTCCTGACGCTGGTTTGGAAGTGCTAACGGAAGGAGTCGCAACATTGCTGCCCGCTGCTGTACCGGCAACACCGGATGCGGGCAGGGCGGAGCGTCTGCCAAGGGAATAACCAAATCCGAAGAAGATTGCGCAGATCAACACCAGGGCAAAGAAGATGCCGACAATGAAAGATGCGCCGAGGGATATCTCCCGCTCCTGTCCTTCGGATTCACGGTCGTCATCATCAAGGTCTTTGTTGCGGGTGTACATGGTGTTCACGGCAGATCCTTCTTTTCCGGTGTTAAGGTTGTCATAAGCGTTTTATTCAGCAGATTCATCATCTCAAGCGGGAGCGGGAAGACGATGGTTGTATTCTTCTCTACTCCAATCTCGGTGAGGGTTTGCAGGTAGCGCAGTTGCAGCGTCATGGGCTGCGTGCTCATCAGTTCGGCGGCTTCCACCAACTTGGCAGCTGCGTTGTACTCACCCTCTGCGTGGATGACTTTGGCTCGGCGCTCGCGCTCCGCTTCCGCCTGCTTGGCCATGGCTCTCAGCATTGACTCAGGCAGATCTACCTGTTTGACTTCCACCGAAACCACTTTGACACCAAAAGGTGCGGTATGTCCGTCGATGATCGTCTGAATACGCTGATTCAGCATCTCGCGGTGTGCAAGGACTTCATCGAGCTCCACCTCACCCAGAACCGAGCGCAGTGTTGTCTGAGCAAACTGCGAAGTCTGGTAAACGTAGTTTGATACCTCAATCACTGTCTTCGTGGGTTCAACCACACGCAGCGTAATGACAGCATTCACCTTCAGGGTGACGTTATCGCGCGTGATGACGTCTTGCGGAGGAACTTCCATCGCTTCCTGGCGCAAGCTGACGCGCACGATCTGATCGAGCGGACGGAAGACCAGGATAATGCCAGGACCAGCGGCCGCTTCTTTGACGCGACCTAACCGGAAGATCACACCCCGCTCATACTCCTTCAATATCTTGATGGAGTTGAGAATATAGAGGACAACGATCGCGATAGCGAAGAGCGCCGGAATCGACATAATTTAACCAACCTCGGACAGAAAGAGCAGTATTTCAGCTGTCGTTACGATTGTAGAGCAGCCCTCTCGCAATGCTGCAGAATACGGCTCTCAAATCCCCAACAGGGTTACGAAGCTGGTTCGGGGCGATATTATCGCTGTTGTGGGCGATTTTGATCAGATCGGGGAAGCAGCAAAGGGCATCGTGGAGCGGCTTCGCACCGGAGATACGCGTGCGCTGGCCCGGGCGATCTCTCTGATTGAGGATGGCAACGCTTTAGGGGCAGAAGTCGCAAAAATCTCTCAGCAATATGCCGGAAATGCCGTGCGAATCGGCATCACCGGGCCGCCAGGCGCGGGGAAGAGCACGCTGGTTGATGGGATGGTCCGGCAATTACGGCAAGCGGGAAAGAGGATTGGAGTAGTCGCGGTCGATCCGTCCAGTCCTTATACCGGTGGAGCGTTGCTGGGCGATCGGATACGCATGCAGGAGTTCGCCTCAGACGAGGGAGTTTATATCCGCAGTATGGCTTCGCGCGGAGCCAGGGGAGGCTTGGCATCGGCTGTTGCAGATGCCTGCTCGGTGATTGCGACAGCCGGTTATCCGCTCATTCTGATTGAGACGATGGGGGTCGGACAGGATGAGATTGAAATCACACGTCTTGCCGACATTACAGTCTTAGTTTTAGTGCCGGGAATGGGGGATGAGGTCCAGTGTCTCAAGGCTGGCATCATGGAGGTTGCGGATGTTTTTGTAGTGAATAAGAGTGACCGCGAAGGTGCAGAACAGGTCGAAGCGCAGATTCTGGCCATGCAACGGCTGGCGACGAAAGAGGAATCCAAAGCAGTTCCTGTGATCCGGACGATAGCGACCAGCGGCGCCGGGATTGGCCAGTTGGTAGATGCGGTATGGAAGCGTGCCAGTTTGAAAAAGGAAGAGAGTCAACAGAAGCCGCGGTTTATAGAGGATGGGCTCCGATTGGACCACCTTGGCATGGCCGTCAAAAGCATCGCTTCCGCGCGCGGATTCTATGAGGCTCTGGGGCTCTCGGTTCAACAGGAAGAGATCGTGGAGCATGAAAAGGTAAGGACAGCAATGTTGCCGTTGGGAGAAAGCCGGATTGAGCTGCTTGAACCGACGGAAGCCGATTCCGTGATTGGCCGGTTTTTGGCGAAACGCGGAGAAGGGCTGCATCACATTGCCTTCCATGTAGATGAATTGGACGCAATGTTCGAGAAGCTAAAGATGCAAGGTGTGAAGCTGGTAAGCGATTCAATACAGGCAGGTGCGGGTGGTCATCGGTATTTCTTTGTGCATCCTGCCAGCACGGGTGGTGTCTTGCTGGAAATAGTGGGTGATGCTGCCGGGAGAGAAACGTAATGCAGCTTTTACTGATAGACACTTCCGGGAGTGAAGGAAGTATTGCTCTGGCCGATACAGATCAATCGGCCTCGATTGTCACCTCGGAGACTTTGCCGGGCAGATCGGCTTCGGAGCAATTGGTTCCTGCTGTGCGACGGGCGCTGGCAAGATCTAACTGGAAGCTGCAAGGTTTAGCTGCTATTGCCGTTGTCCATGGTCCAGGATCATTTACCGGCATTCGCGTTGGAGTAAGCGCGGCCAAAGGGTTTAGCGAAGCTGCTGGTGTGCCGCTGATCGCAGTATCGCGATTGGCACTATTAGCTGCCAAAGGAGGAAATGGCCTCGTTCATGCGGTGCTCGATGCAGGCCGCGGAGAGTTCTATTATGGCAAGTATTTTGAAGGAAAGAGCTTGAGAGAAGAATTGCTGTCCGGAGAAGAAGTCCGGAATTCCACTGGCAATGAAAAGATTATTACCTGCGAAGCCAGAGTTGCCGATGCACTTGCTGACCTGAATCCTCTGATTGTTCAGGAGCCGAAAGCGGAAGATATGTTGTCCATCGCAGTGCATCGAGCCAAAGCCGGCAATTTCGATGACGCTGCATTGCTGGATGCCAATTATCTTCGGCGAACAGACTCAGAGCTTTTTGCCAAATCGAAAAGCGCGACACGATGAGCAACTTTGTCATACATGCCGGAGTTCCAGACGATCTGGAAAAAATTCTAGCGTTGGAGAAGTCAGTCGCGGAAGCACCGCACTGGACTGAGCCGATATATGCCGAAATTATCATCAAAGGCGAAAACAACTCATATGCTCGACGCTGCTTGTTTGTGGCTCATAGAGAAGACACATTGATTGGCTTTGCCGTTGGAAAGAGCGTTGCGGAAACGGCAGAGCTTGAGAGTGTTGTCGTAGCTGCATTTGCCAGGCGCTGCGGAGCAGGGAAGAAACTGTGCGAGGCCATAGTAAATTGGAGCCGAAACCAACAAGCGGCATCAGTCGAACTCGAGGTCAGAGCTGCCAACAAGCCGGCACTCGCTTTGTACCGGATGCTTGGGTTTATCGAAGTAGGGCGACGGCCGCGTTATTACAGCCACCCGGTTGACGACGCAATATTGATGCGACTGGATTTATAAAAAAGTGCATAACTTCTTTTGCCGCAGGCCAAGGGCCTGTGGTAGGGTGTAGGCCAATCAACTGCTGTCGTCCAATCCTGGAGGGTAAATCTTCATGGAAACAGCCAAGTTTACGCAGCTGCCCGATTCCACCAATCCATCCATCTATCGTCTTGAACAGGAACATAGCCTCTATGCGCGCAGACTGGAGACTCTGCTTGCCAAGCCATACCTGACTGAAGATGAAAAGATGGAAGAAGTACGCCTGAAAAAATTGAAATTAAGCCTGAAGGACGAGATGGAACGACTTCGCCGTTATGGCATGTCTTCTCTCCAGCACTGATAATTTCCGGCGTACGCTGATTCCTCCGGGGTAGGCTGGGTCGAAGTGTGCGTAGCCTTATAATCGAGTCACTTATGGTTCGAGATGGATTTTTCTACGCATTGGGGCTTGGCGCGGTGGCGGTTATCCTCTGGTTTCTGAGGATACCGGTAATCCTCGTGGCGATCCCAATTCTTCTGGCTCTATTTTTTCTGTGGTTTTTTCGTGACCCGAGCCGTAAAGTTCCCCAGGAACCGGGACAGATTGTCTCTCCTGCCGACGGTATTGTCACTCAGGCAGAATGGCTGGAGACGACTGCAGGCAATCGCCTCCGGCTTAGCATCTTTTTGAATGTCTTTGATGTGCATGTAAACCGCGCCCCGATAGGTGGCCTCGTCACCGCCGTTGAATTTCGCTCCGGACAGTTTTTAAACGCCATGAAGCCGGAATCTGTTCTGCACAACGAGCAGACGTTGATCGTGATCGATGGTGGCGGATATGAGGTTAGTTTCAAGCAGATTGCCGGTCTGCTGGCGCGACGCATTGTCTGTAATATCAAAGCCGGCGATCGCGTCGAACGAGGTCAGCGTATTGGCCTTATCAAGTTCGGATCGCGAGTCGATGTTCTATTGCCGGCAGAGGCGGAGCTAAGGGTTAACACAGGGATGCGCGTGCGTGGTGGATCGTCAGTACTGGCTGTGCTTCCTCAGAACCGAAGCGGCTCCAATAGTTCGACGACGGTGGTGGCCTGAAGTGGGGAACGAAGCGCCTGAGAGGGCACGAAATGATGTGTCGCGAAGGTTGAGACGACAGCCCAGTCGTGGCATGTACGTTTTGCCTTCGCTGTTCACCGCCGGCAACATCGCTGCGGGGTTTTATGCGATTACGCAGAGCGTGCAAGGGACAGTTGCCGAATCCGCACACTTTGACCATGCGGCGCTTGCTATCGGATTTGCAATTCTGTTCGATGGTCTCGACGGCCGCATTGCACGGATGACAAATACCACAAGTGCCTTCGGCAAAGAGCTCGATTCACTGGCTGACGTTATTACCTTTGGCGTTGCGCCCAGCCTGTTGGCTTATATCTGGGGGTTCCGGATGCTGCCGGCGATGTCATATCCGGGAATGCGCGAACAGATCCTCCATTTGGGCGTCTTTGTCTGTTTTGTCTTTCTTATTTGCGGAGCGTGCCGGTTAGCCCGATTCAACATCAGTATCGATCCGCAGCCACGGAATCCCGGTCGGCCCGACAGGAAGTATTTTGTAGGAATGCCGATTCCCGCAGGTGCAGGTGTCATCTGCTCGGTGGTCCACTGCTTCCGCGGATCGCCGATTGATGGCCTTTGGGCTGCTGTGATGTGGCTCTGCCTGATTGCATTTACCGGATTCCTGATGGTCAGTAACTGGCGCTTCTGGAGCGGCAAAGAGATCAGCATGGGGAACCGCCACCCTTTCCAGATGGTTGCTGTGGTCGGTGTGCTGATTGCCCTGATCTGGCTGTACTCCGAATATATGTTGGTCATTTTTGCGCTGGGTTATCTCGTTTCCGGCGTAATTGCGCGGCTAGCTTACTCATGGAACAGGGAACGGCGGCATCATACGGTGGGATAAACCGGACAGCACAGGAGCTGACGTGGAAAAGGACATATATCGGATTGGCATCGTGGGCGCGTCTTCGCTCATGGGCAAAGAACTGGCGGACGAGCTTGCAGAGTCCATGTTTGCCGCTTCGAACGTTGTGCTCCTCGACGACGGCGATGTAGTTGGACAGATGACTGCAACGGGGGAAGAAGCAGCATTTATCCAGCAACTGGAACTGTCTTCCTTCGACAGAATGGACTTTGTATTCTTCGCGGGCAATACCGAGGCGACAAAGAGGTACTGGCAGCAAGCCCGTAAGGCGGGCGCAAGCATTATCGACCTGACGGGTGCTCTCGAAGGGGAGAAAGATGTTCTGACCTGTGCGCCATGGGTTACGGAAACATTGGCATCTGGAACAACGTTAACGGCAGGTCCAGACCTCAGCACATCGGCAGTGCTTGCAGCGCACCCGGCGGCTACAATGCTTGCTCTGGTTGCAGCCAAACTGCGGACGAAGTTGCAGTTGCGAAGTCTTGCAGCAACCGTAATGGAGCCTGCTTCGGAGAGCGGCGCCGCCGCGATGGATGAGCTGCATCAGCAGACTGTTAATCTACTGTCATTCCAGAGCCTCCCCCGCGAATACTATGATGCGCAGGTTGCCTTCAACTTATTGCCGTCGTTTGGTCATAACGCGAAGATGAGCCTGACTGCCGTAGTAAAACGCATTCGCGGGCAGTATGCGACCCTTTCTTCCGGAGAACTTCCTCCGCTGGCGTTGCAGTTGATTCAAGCCCCTGTGTTTCACGGCTATGTCGCGTCGGTGCTGGTCGAGGCAGCGTCAGCAACAACCATCGAGCAGATCAAGACCGCCTTGGCGGGTGAGCACGTCAACGTGGTTAATGACGAGTCCGATCCTCCGTGCAACCTGAGCGCTACAGGGCAGCCGAATATCCTGATTCGTGTAAGCGGAGATGGGTCAGAGAAGGACGCATCGAGGTTTTGGCTCTGGCTGGCGGCTGACAACCTGAAGCTGAGAGCCCTGAATGCGATTGCCTGCGCCAGTGAGCTCGGCAAACTGCGTCCGCAGGGCAAGGTGCAATAAGAGGTCCCCACCCTGGATCAGTAATATGCAATTGATTCATGGCTTGACAGGGTTTTCCTGGCAGGGCACGTTTACGGATTCAGTGTGGAGCAAATCGTTCATCTCTAAATAGACGCCGTTGGTCCAGCCGAAACCGATGGCATTGCTTTTGTATCCGGCAGAGACCTGAACGTTCGCTGAGCCACTGACGACGTTGTATTTTTCCCGGATGGTTCCATCGTGCAGAAAATTTTCAAGGATGGTCTGGGAAAACTCATTCGCAACGCGCGCAGCGTCATGATTGAATCCATATTGCGCCAGGCCTTTTACTGCCAGCCAGGTCGTGGGCGCCCAACCAAAGGGCAGGTCCCATTGGGTTCCGGAGTCGTCGTCGCTCATGGCCAGTCCGCCCTTGTGCTCAAATAATGTGAGGTGCTTTTGCATCTCTGCGGCCTGCTGTGGGCTGGCAAGGCCTGCCCATAAGGGATAGAAGGCTGTGATGTAGTTATAAGTTGAGCGCTGATGGGTGACAAAGTTGTAGTCGTAAAACATTCCCATGGCTGAATCCCAGAGATAACGATTGATGGCATCGCGCCTTGCCTCTGCTCGGTGGTTCCATTCCGTGGCTTCCTTATTGCGGCCCAGCAAGGTCGCGAAATGTGCCATGTCGCGCTCGTATTTATAAAGAAGGCTATTAAGGCATATAGGAGCGTACCGGTCGGTTGAACCGCTAAAGGGGCCGAAACGAAAGCTGGTATCGAAGCCCGATTCGCGCATCGCACGGTCGCCACTATAAAAGGCGCGGCTGAGACGATGGCCTTCAGCGTAGGCGCGCGCGCAAACTTTGGATGCGGCCATATCGCAACTGGTCTTTGCAAGCCCGACTTGCTGTGCTTTGGTAGGGTGTTCCGGTGCTTTGATGAGATAGTCCGTGTGAAACTGCGGGTGCGCAAGCAGCCAGCGAATCACATTAACGTAATAATCGCTGTCGTCTGCCATCTCGGGAACAGGTCCTTCTCCAATGTCTTTATAACGGGCCAGGCCGGTATTGCCAGCGCGATGAATCGATGAGGTCCAGAGAGCGTAATCTTTTTGCGCATAGCTGTATGCCATAGCCAGCCACTCTTTCGACAGCGGCTTTCCATTGGGATGCTCATAGACCTCGCGGATCATCGAAC
This sequence comes from Edaphobacter sp., assembly GCA_035656355.1. Lineage (GTDB taxonomy): Bacteria > Acidobacteriota > Terriglobia > Terriglobales > Acidobacteriaceae > Edaphobacter. The sequence goes on along the minus strand of DASRSR010000148.1, from coordinate 27,528 downwards.
TGAGGAAAGGTGGCTGCGAGCGAGTGAAGTAGTATGTGCGGTTGGCGTTCAGAAGTGCGCCATAGTGCTCGATCTCGTAGAAGAAGTTTTCGACCATGCCGCGGGCAAGGTCGGAGCGATGATCATGAACTAATCCAAGAATGATGAAGTAGCTGTCCCAGCCATACATCTCGTTGAAGCGGCCGCCAGGAACAACGTAACGATTAGGCAAATAGAGTAAGCCCTCTCGCGGAATCTCACTGATTTTTATATCGCCGATGTGGGAGATCTTTCGCGGCAGCCGAAGTATCTGCACATTGCACAGTTTTTGCATCGCGGTAACTGCCGATGGAGTGGGCGCGTCTGCCGGAAGATACAGGATGGGAGCCGTCGTTACCTTCGGATCTGCCAGCGACTTGCAGTCGGTTGTCGAGCGCGAAAGGCTGTCCCATCCGTGGTGGATGTAGTCGAGGATTTTTGTATTCGTCTGAGTATTATGTGCAGTTAATTGCGATGCGTTTACCAGAGGTGCGGCCAGAAGCACCAGCAATAACTGCACTAAAATGCGTGTTCCACGCCGACTTTGGATATGGTTTCGGTTAAGATTCATTCCCGACAGATTACTCCCAAGCATTACACATTTGATGTGATAGTAGGACGATCTGGTCAGTTGTCTGATAGTAATGGTGGGGTCGCTTCATTCATAAGTTCCGAGAACTAAACAGGAGGCAGGAGTGAATCTTCTTCAGAAGGTGCATCACAGGCTGGAGCTTCTTAGCTCCCTCATGTGGCAGGCACACGATACCCGTCCTTCCATGGAGATTGTTTATCGCGATTTGTTTGTGAGAGATATTACCCGGCTGGGATTGAACGACTTTTATTATCCGGTTGGCTCGGCTGCAAATTACAGCCTGTTGTACTTTATTACCCGCTGCTTTCTGGAGCTGCCGATTCGCAACGTGATTGAATTCGGCGCAGGGCAGTCCACTATTCTGATGAGCCAGCTCAATGAAGCCTTGAAGAAGGAAGCAGCGATCACAACGGTGGAGCATGACACGCTGTGGGCAGAGATCGTAAGAGCAAAGGTGAAGCACAAGGTGATTACGGCCGATCTAGTGCCAAAGACAATTGAGAGTCACAACATCCATCACTACGGAGGAGAGTACTTCGATTCATCCGCTCGCTACGATTTTTTCCTGATTGATGGCCCTCCTGCTTACGAACACGATGCGACGTTCAATCGACTCGGCGCACTGGAGCTGATTGAAAATAATCTTGCCGATAATTTTGTTATTGTTGTCGATGATATGCATCGTCAGGGCGAACAGGAGTTATCCCGGCTGATACAACAGAAGCTGCGTAAGGCTGGACGTAACTTCAACGAGGTCTCCATACGGGGAACCAGACCGCAACATGCTTTCGCTTCCGGATCTTTTTTCAGCGCCGCCTACTTTTAGGTTGCGCGTTATCAACTGCCTCAACGGTTCATCAGGCTCAAGAGAATGCTCTTTAAAGTTTGTAGTGCAGCAGTTTATGGAATCGATGCTCATGTCATCGATGTCGAGGTCGATTTTTCCGGGGTAAAACTCGACAAAGAACAATTCAATACGGTGGGACTGCCGGATGCGGCGGTGCGGGAGAGCCGCGATCGGGTGCGGTCAGCAATTAAGAACTCCGGATTCGATATTCCACCAACGCGAATCACAATCAATCTTGCGCCTGCAGACCTGAAGAAAGAAGGGTCTGGGTTCGATCTTCCCATTGCGATTGGAATTCTTGGAGCCTATGGTGCGCTCCATATGAGAGACCTGAGCGACTTTCTACTAGTGGGCGAGCTTGGGTTGGATGGAAGCCTTCGTGCCGTGCAGGGAATGTTGCCCATTGCGGTAGCCGCTCGGGCAAAAGGAATTCCGAATCTAATCATTCCGGCCAGTAATGCACGCGAAGCCGCAGTGGTGCAGGGGATCAAAGTTTATCCCGTGAACAGTCTTATGGAAGTCCGCGAACTGTTGAACACTGCTTCCATGGGAACGATGACTGCCGCGCCGCTGAAGGTGGATGCTGCTGATCTATTGAACGAGATGCAGCACTTTCCTTTCGACTTTAAAGATGTACGCGGTCAGCATGTTGCCAAGCGAGCGCTCGAAGTAGCAGCGGCAGGCGGACACAATATTCTGATGATCGGCCCTCCGGGTTCGGGCAAAACCATGCTGGCAAAGCGGCTTCCTTCGATATTGGCTCCGCTGCGTTTTGAGGAAGCGCTGGAGACGACGAAGATTCACTCCGTCGCCGGTGTGCTGGATGCGGAGCAGGGGTTGGTGACGCATCGCCCCTTCCGGTCGCCGCACCATACGATCTCTGACGCTGGCTTGATTGGTGGCGGCATGATGCCGCGGCCTGGCGAAGTTTCGCTGGCTCACAACGGTGTACTGTTTCTCGATGAGCTACCGGAGTTTCCCCGCAACGTGCTGGAAGTGATGCGGCAGCCGCTTGAAGATGGAACAGTAACCATTGCGCGCGCGGCAATGAGTCTGAGCTTTCCTGCACGATTTATGTTGGCGGCAGCCATGAACCCGTGTCCGTGCGGTTATTTCAACGATAAGTCTCGCGAGTGCATGTGTACTCCGCCGATGATCCAGCGCTATGTTTCGAAGGTTTCCGGACCGCTGCTTGATCGCATTGACATTCATATCGAGGTTCCGGCTGTGCAGTACAAAGAACTCCGCGGGGGTATGGCAAGCGAAGGTTCAGCCGAGATACGGGCGCGAGTCTTGGCGGCGCGTGAGCGACAGCATGAACGGTTTATGCTTGCCGAAGAGAGAACGAAGGGATCGGCAAAGGCGACTTCACGCCAGGTCTTTGCCAATGCCCAGATGAATACGCAACAGATACGAAATTACTGCGAACTCTCCTCCGAGGCTGAGCGCCTGCTGGAACGGGCAATGCAGCAGCAGGGTTTGAGCGCCCGTGCGCACGATCGCATCTTAAAAGTTGCGCGTACAATCGCCGATCTGGCCGGCGAGCAGGATATTACGGTGCAGCACATCGCTGAGGCTATCCAGTACCGTACGCTCGATAGAAGCTACTGGTCATAACACAGGAGGCCATTCGTGAACGAGCCAGAGATAATTCGCAATATGCTTGGCGATCCGACGACGAGGCCGGTGACGATTGCGGTGATCGGACTCTCTGACAAGGCCGACAAGCCGAGCCACTATGTTTCAGCTTATATGCAGGAGCATGGCTATCGCATTCTGCCTGTTAATCCTGCGCTGGACTCTGTTCTTGGTGAGAAGGCATATGCCAGCCTGTCGGAGCTTCCGCTGAAACCCGACATCGTGAATGTCTTTCGTTTGCCGAAATATATTCCTGCAATTGTTGACGAGATGATTCAGCTTGGCCTTCATAATCTCTGGATTCAGCGCGGAATCGTGAACCTGGAAGCGGCCACACGAGCGGAGGAGGCCGGTATTCGGGTGGTGATGGATCGGTGCATTATGATCGAGCACCGCAGAATCGAAGGCGTTTGAGCAACCTGCGTCATCTCGACCAGAGCCGCGTAGCGGCGAAGTGGAGAGATACCTGTATTTAAAAAAGTCTTGACACCACCGCTATAATTAAATCAGGAACAAATGAGGAGTCCGGACCGTCCCGGGCTCCTTTTCCTTTAGTACTTGACGATCAAAATTTCGGACTTATCCTATTTGTTTTGAATACTTTGGTACTTAAGTACGGGGGGTGGCACCGCCCTCTAGAGCGGTCAATCGAGAGGGGCAGAAGTATCCGCCTACAATCAAGATAATGAAGATTTACCGTCACCTGCTCGTCACCGTCTGCTTTTTCTTCAGTGCGCTCGTCGCCTCCGCACAGCTTCCGGTTGCAGGTGATGGTGGGCCCGGACCTGCCAAATCTCAACATCTGACGGCTGAACTTGTCTCTGCAGGTACTAGCATTGCGCCGGGCGGCAATCTTCAGTCTGGTCTGGTGCTTCGGCTTGAGCAAGGTTGGCACGTCTACTGGATCAATGCCGGAGATTCGGGCGAGCCTCCGAAGATAGACTGGACGCTTCCTGCCGGAATTACTGTTGGTCCAATGCAGTTTCCTGTTCCCAGTCGGCTTCCTCTGGGGCCGCTGATGGACTTTGGCTATCAGAACATTGCGACTTTTCCGTTCCAACTGACTGCGGCGAAAGGTACAAAATCCGGGCCTGTGCATCTTGATGCGAAGGTAAGCTGGCTGGTCTGCCGCGAGGTTTGCATTCCGGGCAAGGCGCACCTTGGCCTTAACCTCACGGTGACTCCCGGTGCGGCTTCGGTCCAGCCGACTGGAGCACTGCGCGATGCACTGAATCTGATTCCTAAGCCTCTGCCTCCGAATACGAAGTTCACCGTTACGGGCGGCAAGTCGGCTTATCTGCTGACGCTGATTACCGGCCATCGTCAGTCGTCTGCAGAGTTCTACCCTTTTGATCAGGATTTAATTGCCAACGCAGCTCCGCAAGCTGTTGAATCCTTGCCAGACGGCGTTCGGCTTCGGGTTGAACGCGCGCAGGATAACCTCGCCAGGCTTCCAACTCAGCTTCACGGTGTTATTAAACTGAGCGCAACGCAGGCCTACGAGTTTACTGCGCCAGTTACTCCAGGCGAAGTTGCGCCCGTCGCGGCGAAGCAACCTGCAAACAGCACGAGTGGTCTTACGGCCCTTACCGCTATTGGCCTTGCCTTTCTTGGCGGCATCATCCTCAACCTGATGCCCTGTGTTTTTCCTGTGCTCTTCCTCAAAGGGCTTGCGCTGGTGCAGTCTTCCGGCGAGGAGCGCAGCCGCCTCCGCAGTCATGGCCTGACGTATACGTTGGGCATTCTTGTCTCCTTCTGGATTATCGTCGCGATTCTGCTTGCTCTTCGTGCAGGTGGGGCACAGGCAGGATGGGGATTCCAGCTACAGTCGCCAACTTTTATTGCAGTGCTTGCGCTCGGTATCTTTTTCTTCGCCTTGTCGCTGGCCGGGCAGTTTGAGCTTGGCCTCTCCTTCACCAGCGTTGGTGGTGGGCTTGCAAAAAAACAAGGCTTTACCGGAAGCTTCTTCACCGGAGTACTGGCCACAGTAGTTGCCACTCCGTGTACGGCACCGTTGATGGGTGCGGCCATCGGCTTTGCACTCGCTCAGACAGCTGGAGTTACCTTTGCTGTCTTTACCGCGCTTGGTCTGGGACTAGCGGCACCTTATCTTGTGCTTAGCTTTCAGCCGGCGTGGACGCGCATTTTGCCTCGTCCGGGCCAGTGGATGGAAACACTCAAGCAACTGACCTCCGTGCCTTTATTTGCGACTGTCATCTGGTTGACCTGGCTCTATGGCCGGCTATACGGTTCGACTACTGCGGCCGGGCTCGACCATATTGCTTATCTGCTCGCTGGGTTTTTGATTATCGCCATTGCAGGCTGGGCTCTGGCCCGTTGGCCGGCACGGTGGGGATCGGCCATCGCAGCAGCAGTTCTCGCAGCGGTTGCTATTGCAACATCGCTTTATTCGCCCAAAGACACGACGCTGACGTGGCAGCCTTATTCGCAGCAGGCTCTTGATCAGGCGCGCGCTGATGGGCATCCTGTGTTTATCGATTTCACCGCTGCATGGTGCCTGAGTTGTCAGGTGAATGAGAGGCTGGTGTTGCGCTCGGCTGAGGTGCAGCGGCAGTTTGCCGACCGCAAACTTACCTTGCTGAAGGCCGATTGGACACAGTATGACCCTGAGATCACGAAGGAGCTTGCTTCGCTGAATCGCAGCGGTGTGCCTACCTATGTGATCTATCCTGCCAGGCCGTCGGCAGCTGCGGATGTTTTGCCGGAGTTGCTGACCAAAGACGTTGTTCTTGCCGCGATTGAGCGCGATACCCGCTAAGCTCTGATAAGTTTGTTTGGTTTACGGCACGGCTTCAGCCGTGCCGTAAACATCGGACATTATCGGGGCTTTAGCCCCTGAGGGCAATGCTGAAGACTAAACAAGCGTCCCTAAACGTTCTTCAGCGCGAGGTGAGCGGCGCGGACGTCGGTGGCCGTGAAGAGGGAGAGGAAGGGAACTCCAGCTACGGCTGCTTCAATATTCGCTCGTCCGCCTTGCTCACGATCAACCAGGCAGAACACACCAGCGACATGCATTCCCGCTTCGCGTGCAGCCTCAATCGCCGTGATCGTGCTTCCTCCGGTGGTGCAGACGTCATCGACGATGACAACAGGAGCGCCTTGCTTTAGAAAGCCTTCAATACGGCGTCCTGTGCCATGAGTCTTCTCTGCTTTGCGCACGAGAAATCCCTGGAGCAGATTGGTAGCCGGATTGATTGGGTCAAGTCCCGATTGCAGCGCATGCCACGCACTGGCGCTGGCGGTGTTGGAGACCAGAGGGTCGGCTCCCATGGTCAATCCACCAACGGCCTGAGCCTGTGGAACATGCTGCCGGATAAGGTCGTATAGAACCAGGCCGGAAAGACGACCACCCTCCGCGTGGAGGGTGGTCGTGCGGCAATCAATGTAATAGTCGGATTTCTGTCCGCTGGCGAGAGTAAAGTCGCCCAGTTTGAAGGACAGCGTTGCAATCAGATTCAGCAGAGCTATTCGGTGATCGGTCGGCATCTCCAGTTGATTGTAGCAATCACTGGCTGACGCGGAACCGTGGCCCTAAAGCTCGAATCAGATCGGGAAGGTCGAAGTCCTGCAGCACGCCGGGAACGATTACCTCTGGAGAGACGTTGTTGAGTTTCAGCTCCGTAATCTGCAGGAAGGTAAGTGGCGCTTTATCGGCGACGACACCATTGATGTGAGGGTCCAGTACAGCAGCGTAGATTCCAAGATTCGTAGCGATTCCCTGAGTATGCAACGCGATCTGATTTGCATCTACATCGGGCCGCTTCTCCAGATAGTGGAAGGCATTCAATACATCGAAGGTCTGCATTCCGGGAATGGTCTTGCCGACCAGGAGCGCGTGCATCGACATCTGATAGTCGGTTTTATATCCAGAGACCAGCTTTTTGGGCGGAGCACTTGCGCCCCAGCCTCGCGGGTCGATTGCAAGGACGATATTGCCTTCTTTGACGAGATGGTCGATTGGGCCTCCCGGGGCAGCATCTGCCGTTACTCCCGCAGGATTGAGGTAAAGGATGGCATGTTTGCGGGCAGGGCCGTTGGCAGGGGTGAAGACAAGCCCGGGCAGTGTAATGCCGGGTTCTGGGTGGAGCTGGATCTTTTCAACCTCGGCCGATCCCTGGGTATAGCTCCCCAGCTTGTCTGTGGAAGGATTGATCTTTTGCTGATCGAGCCGGAGGCGCTTCCGTACCAGTACCGCCAGTTGCTTGATCCCCTTCGGCGCTGGCTTCTGCTGCCGGAGTCTTTTCGCCTGCTCCGCGTTCAACGACTGCACCGTCTGGGCATCCGGATAGCTGAGTACAACCTGTCCCTTGGGAGAAGCCGCCAGTTCTGCGTCGGTGTTCAGCGTGACGGCTGCTTCATGCCTATCATCTTCTTTATTCAGAAACCAGCGCGAGAACCACTTGTAAGCTGCCGCTCGTCTTGGAGCGGACCATCCATGTGTGTCGTTGTACTCAAATAAGGCGACGTGGTCGCTCACTCCCAGCAGACTGAACATCCTCTTCGCTTCGGTAAAGGTATCGTGTGCTCCTTGAATGGGAAAGAAGTCCTGCGTGGCAACTTCCATCAAGGCGGGATGAGGAGCGATGCGGGTGAGAAAATCCGGGAAATCCAGATGATCGGCAAGGAAATCGGTAAATACCTGCTCGGAATCCTGCGGCCCAGGATCGGCCCACATTGCATTCCATGAGGTCATATAGCAGGAGATGACTGCTGCGGTAACACGCTGATCCATGGTAGCGATATATGCCGATTGAGTTCCACCACCGGAGTTTCCTGCGGTTCCGATGTGGGCTTTATCGACATCATCTCTCGATTCCAGATAGTCGATTCCCCGGATTCCATCCCAGATAAAGTAGCGGGCGATGCTGGTTCCAGTCAGCAAAGTTTGCAGGCCGTCAGCCATGTGCTCCGATGTGATGACCGGTATAAGAGAACGATGGGTCTTGGAATCGAGATGTTCCAACCGTTCTCCCTGACCGATGGGATCAATCGCAAGGACAAGGATTCCGCGCCTTGCCAGCGATGCCCATACAGTCTGGTAGGTCTTGAATGATTTTCCGTCGATACCGTGTCCAGCCAGTCCCAAAACTGCGGGATAGGGTTTCTTTGCGTGTTTCGGGACATAGACATTCGCCGTAACGTAAAAATGCGGCAGGCTCTGGTAGACGAGCTTCTGAACGGTGTAATCGGGATTGTCGATGGTGCCTGTTATCTCCGCATGCAGTGGCGTTCTGTCGGGAAAGCCTCCAAGTTCGCGCAACAGGGTCTTTCGGATATAAGCCTGCCGTTCCTTGACCCCAGCCGCAGTGTGGATGGCGGCGATCTCTGCATGACGGGCACTCAAATCGCGCTGTTCAATCTGGGCGAGGTAGGCGTCTGTCATTCCCGAAAGATCGGGCGGAGCGCTCGCGGGAGACTGCGCAGGAAGGGTTCCGCAAGCAAGGGCGGCAAGGACGAATATTGAGAGCGACTGAAGTTTATTCATTAGCCATCCTGTTTCTGGAGTTGATGATGTGACGTTGGAGGAATCTTATCGTGCGCCTTGCAAGTTGCATTTCGTCAGGGCTGAAAAAGCCCGGTCTCGTAAGTGAGACCGGGCCTTTTCAGGTCAAGGTCAGAAGGTGTACTTCGCTGAGAGTTGTAAGGTGCGTGGTCCCGAACGGACACTCGAAATTGCTCCGAATTGTGTAGTAGGTACCGTTGCGGTGGGGTTGCCGTAGCTTGCGATGTTGAAGACGTTGAAGGCGTCCACACGGAAGGTGAGGCGCTGGTTATCCGTGATGGAGAAGTCCTTGAACGCGGCGGCGTTGTACTGCTGATAACCGGGAGCGCGTTCAGAGGATTTGGAGGATGGCGAGATCGTACCGTTCGCGGGCACTCCGTAGGCACAGACACCGTTATCCACGCCTGCCACAGGGCAAGGAGTAGCGGAGGGATCATCGCCATACCACTGGTTGATGTTACGGTGCTTTATAACCAGTTTACGGTAGTGGATTGCTCGCTGCTGGCCCGATCGTACGCCAGAGGTATTGGTAGACGTGACGGTAACCGGCAGTCCGGTATAGGCAAAGCCGGCCATGGAGACTCTCCAGCCGCCGATGACCTCGTCCACCGCCCGGTTCACATGGCTGCCGAACATACGGTCACGTCCGAAGGGCAACTGATATACGAGGTGGAAGTTCAGATTGTGAGTCGCGTCCGTGGGAGCAAGACCGTACTCTAGGCTCAAATTGTGAGGGTCTGCAGGGTAGGAGCTATTGTTGGCTACATTCAGATTGCTGCCGAAGTAACCGGTGCTGTTCGTCATCGATTTACTAAAGGTGTAGTTGGCCGTGAACTGCAGACCATGCGAGAGGCGCTGACGGAACGTCGCCTGCAAGGCGTTGTAGTTCATCATGCCTTCGGAGTCCGTGATGCGAAGAAATCCGCTCTGGCCTACCAGCTTGTAAAACGGTGCCTTATTTACAGCGAAACAGGCCGCACTGTTGTAGGTCAACAGCGTACCGTCCGCAGCGAAGCAGGGATGCGTGAGCTGGTTGCCGTTGTTCGCGTTGATAAGGTGAACGCCGGTTTCGCCTACGTAACCGATCTGGAACGAAGCGGTGTTGCTGACCTGGTACTCGGTGGTCAAGCTGAACTCGTTGATGGTTGAGGGATGCAGGTTGTGGTTCCACGCTCGAACGGTTATGCCGCAGGTCCGATCGGTCAAGGTGTTGCAATCGGCGCTGTGAGCGGAGAACGCCTTTTCCGCCGTAGTGAACTCTCCGGGGTTGGACAGGTTCACCGGAGCACCGCCGGCGTAGTCGGTTGCAGTCTGGAAGGGAGGATTGATGATAAGGCGAAGGTTTGCGCCTGTGCCTTCCATATAAATGGTGCTTCCAAAACCTCCGCGAACCACTATGCGGGGCAAGGGATTGTAAGAAAAGCCGACGCGCGGCATGAAGTTGGTCCAGACGGGGTTATAGAGCGCGCGGCTGTTTCCATTCTGGCCGGCGATCTCAAGTTCGCCTGTCTGCATGTTGACGTTTGATTGCTTGTTATTGACCTCATAGATGGGCTGGTCGTACTCCCAACGCAGTCCCAGATTCAAGGTGAGGTTCGGAAGAACCTTCCAGTCGTCCTGGGCAAATACCGCGTCGCGCCACTGGCGCTGTCCGGCATAACCGGCGACCGTACCGCGGCCGGAGCTAAAGGCACGATCCATATTGAAGTCCGCAACGCCGTATCCTTTGGCAAGTGGCACTGGGGGAGCGGGAGGAGGGGGCTGCTTAATAAGGGGGTTGGAAGTGAAGTCGCCGTTGAAGCCGATGGTACCGCCAGCACCATCAAGGCCGCTGTAGATAATGTTCTGTTGATAACGAATGAACTGAGCGCCAAACTTGAACGTATGTGTCCCTTTTTGCCAGGTTAGGTTGTCGCCATAGGTGTAGTTGTTCATCACGATGTCGGAGTAGACCCCGGAATTGCCAAGAGTGGCGATTCCGCTGATGCTCAACTGGGCAAAGCCTGGTACCTGGTTTCCACCCTCGATGCCCAGCACAGAGTTGCCCTTCATGCCAAAGACGCCGGTCGTGTCGTTGGGGATACCCTGGTTCCAGACGATGCGGAAGTAGCCCGCACGGAACTCATTCAGTACCGATGGAGTAATGGTGCGGATGTAGTTGATGCCGAATCCCCTGGTGGGATATCTCGAAGCACCTGGGAATTGGAGCACCAGGGGCGCTGTTGAAGTATCTCCGGCAACACTCTGGCTATAGCTGCCGAAGAAGCTGTCCTTTTCGCTGACCTTGTAGTCGATTCTTACGTCGAACTGGTTGTTGTATGTACGGCTCTTCCTGGGTCCCTGATAATTGTCGGCGGTAGGGCTGCCAGCGGTGGGAGTGCGGTTCGGCAGGGGGTACAGCTCCGGATGTGCGTAGAGAAAGATCGCCGCTGGATTGGTAATGGGAACGCCACGATTACCGACGAAAGGTTTAAAGCCGTTCTGTGAATCGTAGAGCTGGGTCAGTCTGTTAGCGGTGCATGGTGTACCGGGCAAGCAGTTCAGGGCGGGGTCAAGAAGCTCCGAGAAGTCGCCCTGCCGCATCAACGCGGTGGCCACAGCAACGGTACCGACACCGCCGGAATGGGAGCGGGTGCCCTCGTAGTCGCCGAAGAAGAAGAGCCTGTCTTTGATGATTGGACCGCCCAGAGTGCCGCCGAAGATACTGCTCGTACTGCTACCCTTCGGGTTACCAGCGTGGTTATTACTCCAGCTATTGGCGTTCATTTTGTAGTTCTGGAGGAAGAAGAACGCGCTGCCATGGAATTTATTGGTGCCGTTCTTCAGAAGGGCAATGACATCGCCTCCGTTCACGTTGCCATATTCGGCCTGAGCATTGGCCGAAACCACGCGCACTTGAGACAGAGCATCCGGGCTGGGATTGTAGCCCACGGTGTTGTTGATGGTCTCGTTGATTTCAAAACCGTCGAGCAGGAAGTTGTTGGTCTGTGCCCGGTTACCATTCACCGAAAGCTGAGAACCCCCAATGTTGGTGCGTTCTGTGGCATCGGCCCCTCCAAAGCTCGTGGGATTCGTCGATATCGCGCCAGGAGTGTAGAGTGCGAGTTCCTGAAAATTTCGACCCGTCAAAGGGATGTTTTCGATCGCCGTCGTATCGAGCGTCGTGCCAAGTTCGGCGTTTTCCGTGTTGAGCAGAGGAACCAGGCTCTCGTTGACCGAGATGCTGGTAGCCGCGCCCTCAAGCGTCATCTTTGCATCAAACTTCGCGGTCTGGCCCGACTCAAGCGCGAATGGGCCCAGGCTCTGCGTCGTGAAACCGGGCATCTCCACAGCAACCTTGTACTCGCCAATGGTGAGGAAGCGGATGCTGTATACGCCGTCCTTGTTCGTCGTCGTGGTTGTAGTGACGTTGGTAGCCAGATTGGTGGCGGTTACCTTGGCTCCGGTGATGACTGCCCCGGAAGGATCGGTAATGGTCCCTGTAACGCCGCCAGTAACTGTCTGGGCGATGCTTATGGTACTGCAAAGCACCGCCAGCATCATGACCAGGAAATAGTGTTTAAAATTCGTCCGCATCTTGCCTCCTCGGATTGATGAATATGTCTGCGCGTCTCTGGTGTATTTGCGCTCAGGACAACCTGCTTGAGACTGGGTGAACTACGGATATACTGCTGCGAGCACCACTGTCAAGAAAATTTGCTCAATTAATATGATTTATTTCTCAATGAGAGGAAAATATATCGGAACCTGAATCATTGATTGATTATTATTAGTAAATTCATATTTTTATATGTGTAGAAATGCTTCTGTAAGGTATAGAGATATGGGATTCGGAAAGATGCCCAAATTGAATTTATTGGTATGACCATTCGTGAAAGATTTCTTGACGGAGTATATTTTCTGAAAAAGAGGTCTTCAAAGCTTGAAGAACATCTCAGGCCTCAAAAATATGAAGAAGGCAAAATCGTCAAAGAATAAACCCGGGCTACGTGAGATCGCAGCGGCTGCAAATGTCAGCATTGCTACGGCCTCACGGGTGTTGAATGGCAATAATCGAGTTGACCCCGTGATTCAGAAGAATGTTCTGAAAGCGGCGGCAAGTCTCAATATCGATCTCTCCCAACGCAACAAGACCAAGGCACTGGCGTTTCTGCTGTGTAACCGCGCAATGCTTCACGCGTTTCATTCCCGCGTCTTGCAGGGTGCTGAGGCATTTTGTGCTGCGAACGGTTGGGACATGATTTTTTTGTCTTTCAATTACTCTCTAACTGCACCATCAACAGAATTACATCTGCCCAAAGTGGTGCAGCGGCGCGATGTTGTGCGCGCGGCGATTTTGGCGGGAACAAATTCGACTCATCTGATCGATCTTCTGAATCACAAAGGGATTCCCTGCGTCGTTCTGGGAAACAATGTGATTGGAGATACAACAGAACTTAAGGTCGATGCTATCTTTTCCGACGAATCGCAAGGCAGTTACGATATGACTGCTTATCTGATTGGATTGGGACATCGGCATATTGGCTTTGTCGGCAATACGCGGTTACCTTGGTTCGCGCGGCGTTTTTCCGGTTATCGCAAGGCAATGGAAGAAGCCGGTTTGACTCCTGCTCACAGCAGCATCGATTCCGAAGACGACACAGAAGTTGGCTATCTTGGGACCAAGTCATTGCTGGTCGGCAACAAGCCTCTTACAGCTATTGTGGCCGGCAATGACCAGACTGCACATGGAGTTTACAAGGCGCTACGAAACAGCGGTCTTAGGATTCCTGCGGATATCAGCGTTGTTGGTTATGACGATACTGTTGGCCTGTGGCTGCATCCTGGGCTGACGACAATTCACGAATTTCCGGAACAGTTGGGCAAGCAGATGGTCGAGATGATTCTCAACCGCATTGCCAAGCCGGGTGAACCTCCGCAGCGTGTCACATTGCCTACGGAATTCATTAAGAGAGACTCATGCCGTCCTGTCACCATTTCTCAAGAAACAACATTGGAACAGCCATTACAAAAAGCCTGATTCTTTTCCATCTAACAAAATACGTATCGATCGCCGTGTGCTGAATCCTTTGTCATACTGCGTTGTTAATAGCTGCTGTCTGCTCCGAAGATCGATTCGACATGGAGTTATGAATGCGTATCTTGAATGCCATTGCGTTATGCGGAATGTTGTTGTTTTCGTTCTTACAGGCCCACGCGCAGGAAGGGCCGCCTGTGCCGACTCCTATGGGCACACTGCAAGCCGCGCACCCACGCCTTTTTGTTCACGATTCCGATTTGCCTGCAATTAAGGCGCGCATCGCAGCCGATCCTATGGAGAAGGCTGAATTTGATCGCATTCATGCTCGTGCGGTGTCTTTATTGACTGAGCCTCCAGAACGATTCCAACTGGGCGGTCCAAGGCCGACTTTGCTGCCCATCGCCCGCGAGATGGAGGGTCGAATCATTACGTTGTCAGGAGTGTATCGGCTGACTGGCGATAAGCGTTTTGCCGACCGCGCGATCGCAGAGATGCTTTCTGCTGCTGACTTTCCTGACTGGCATCCAAGGACACCGCTGAATACTGCCGAGCTTACGGCGGCGATGGGTATTGGTTATGACTGGCTCTATCCTGTGCTCACTTCTGGTCAGCGCAATGTGATTCGACAGGCGATCGTTGCGAAAGGTATCCATACCTTTTTTGCGCGTATCGACCGAAACCAGATGCACTATCGAAATAACTGGGCACAGGTAATCTATGGTGGCCACACTGTTGCCGCACTTGCAATCGCAGAGCCAGACGATCAGGCAAGTATGGAGCGAGCTGAGAAGGTAATTGGATATTCGCGTCCGGGCATTGAACTGGTGATGAAGCTCTTTGCGCCGGATGGCGGGTTTGAAGAAGGACCAGTCTACTGGGACTACGCGACTATCTACAACGTTCTCTATATCACCGCATTAGACTCGGCACTCGGGACCGACTTCGGTGCATCGAAGATGGCTGGATTTGATGTGACTCCGGAATATGAGATTCAGGCAACGGGTCCTTCTTTTGAATACGCGAATTTCAGTGACTCACACGCAGAGGCGGGACTCTCTTCTCAGATGTATTGGTTTGCCACCCGGTTTCATCGGCCTGCCTATGCTGCTTACGAGCGCGCGTTGATGCAGAGCCAGAAAGCGAATGGGAAACTCAATACCTCCTTCTTTCAACATGCGCGTTTCGAGATGATTGGCTTGTTCTGGGCGGCGATGACTCCCGAGTGGAAATCATTTCAGCCGCTTCCGGAAGTTGAAAGCTTTGCGCGCATTCAGCAGGCATACATGCGGACTTCGTGGTCTGACCCGGATGCCGCTTACATTGGTTTTAAAGGTGGTGAGGCTGGAGTCAGTCATGGCCACCTTGATTTGGGATCGTTTGTTTTTGATGATCTCGGCCAGCGTTGGGCCAGTGATCTTGGTCCGGAGACCTATGGAGTGCCTGATTATTTTGGGAAGCTGCGATGGACCTATTACCGGACGCAGACGCGGGCACATAATACGATTGCTGTCGATAACAGCAATGAAGATACGGATGGTCTTTGCAAGATTATCTTCGCCGGCAGTGTTGGCAAGAACAAATTCATTGTTGCGGATCTCGATCAGGCTCATAAGACGAAACTGCAATCGTGGAAGCGAGGCATTGCGATTCTGGGTAATCGCCGGGTCTTGGTGCAGGATGAGATTTCGCCGTCAAAACCGGTTGAGCTGGTTTGGCATCTGCACACGTTTGCCAATGTCGAAATTGCCGCAGACAAACGCTCAGCCACGCTCCGGATTGGCGACAAAACGATGCGTGCAAAGATCATTACACCTGCGGATGCACACTTCAGTATTGCTCCGCCTCCTGTGCTCAAACCGAAAGAGACACCGAATACCGGCGTTACCGATCTCGTGATTGATCAGCCTCAAACCTCGACAAGTCAGACAATCGCAGTGCTCTTTTCGCGCAAAGGCGACAATAAAATCGTTCATCTAAAAAAGCTGGCGGATTGGAGTAAGAAGTAGATTCGGACGCGAACGACTATCCGGCAATGGGGAAAGAGTCATGTGTTTTGTCGCACCACTCTTTAAGCATGGCTCGATGTTGATCTAACTCTTTGCTGAAGCGTTGTTCGCCTGCGAGATTTGTCATTTCTCCGGGATCCTTCTCCAAATCGACAAGAGACTCTCTGTGATCTCCCTTGTCATAGACGCAATACTTATAGCGCTGGCTGCGCACCATTCTTCCGCTTGTCACTGGTTTGCGGCCATCAACGGGCGCGCCTTGCACCATCTTGTTTGAAGCGACAATGTATTGGCGAGAATGAACGTTTGCACTCTTCACGCTGATGCCCGGTAATTCTGGAGGAGTGTTGATGCCCGCCAAGTCGCATAAGGTTGGAATCAGGTCGATGCCGGTATTTACAAGTTGGGTTGAAGTGCCAGAGGCCCGGCTTTTTGAACTGATAATCAAGGGCACCCGCGATGCTTCGTCGTAGAAGACAGTCTTTTGGTTCCATCCGTGAGCGCCCTGGCAGTCACCATGATCGGCAGTGAAGACGATTACTGTGTTCCTATCAAGCCCTGAGTCGCGCAATGCTTTCAACGCAACACCGATCTGTGCATCGGCTTTTTCGATGAGTCGGTAATAGGCCCAGAGATATTCTCTCCATTGCTTTTCGCTGAAATTTCCGACAGGGAATGTTGGGCTGCTTTGATATGAGCGGCGCATCAAGCTAATAATGTCGGGTTCATTCTTTTGGGGTAAATGATTGGCGCGCAATGGAGGGCATCGATCGAGTCGCGGAGGTTGTCCAATCGAACCCAGCGGAAGTTGCTGCCCGCGTGCCCACTCGCAGATGTTATGCGGATTCAGAAAAGAAGCAACCAGCAGAAACGGTGCATCAGGTTTACTCTGCAGAAATTCAGAGGCGCTGAACGCTGTTGCCGTATCGTCGTTGACGGTAGTGGCCATTGTCGTAAACCCATGAGCGCCGGTATCGTCTACGCGCCAGGGAAGATGCCATTTACCGAAATAGGCGGATTTGTAGCCCGCGCGTTGAAATATCTTCCCCATGCAATGAAATTTTCTTGTGTCCAAACGAACGTTGTAGAGATCGCTGTTATCCATAACACCGGTCTCTGTTGGATAGCGTCCTGTAAACATCGATGCACGGGATGGCACACATAGCGGGTTAGCGCAGTACGCGCGGGTAAACGATGTCCCACTCGCCGCGAGGCTGTCGATATTTGGTGTATGAATGTACCGGGTTCCGATACGATAACTCGCTGTGTCTGCTGATTGCTGGTCAGTGATGAGAAGCAGAATATTCGGTCGTGCCGTTTGTTTCGTAGCGCGCAGGGGAAGACTGGCAGCGCAGACTGCCGCAGTGGCACCTCTTAAGAAGTCACGTCGATTTGTCATCTTCACTCCATAGCAATTTTCTATGTTCGATCGTTGTGAAATTTATCTCGGCCTAATGGGTAAATTTTCTTGACAACTCTATGCATGGCAGCGTATCAAGATTTAACTCCGAACGGTTAATTTATGAATCGACGTAGATTTTGCCAAACACTGGCTGGAGTGACACTGCCCAGCTCGGCCATGCTTGCTCCAATGAAGGCTTTCGGGTTTGATCCTGCTGGCACCCAGGAGCAGCGGGACGATCTCGATTTGCTTTTGCGTGTCCTGCCACCGACGCGAAGGTCTTCGCATGGGAGGATGAATGCAGTAGACAAGACTTGGGAGGAGTGGCAGCGGCGCACGGGCGAGCTTCCTCCGCGATTTTCCACGATGCCTTCTCAACCATTTCTTCCCGATCCTTTGAAGGGCATTAAAAACCATGCTGACTGGGAGAAGCGCCGCAAAGAGATTCGCGCGCTCGCCGAGCACTGGATGACCGGCCACATGCCGCCCGCACCGGACAACCTTCGCGCCATCGTCACTAGTGAAAAACGTGAGGGCAAGGTCACCATTCGCGACGTGAGACTGGAGTTCGGTCCCGAGCATCGCGGAATCCTGCACCTACAGCTGCTGATTCCAGCAATCCGCGGACCTCTGCCGGTATTTCTCACCAACCAGAACCGCACCCGCCCATGGACGGCGACTGCTGTGGCGCGTGGGTATATGGGTGTGATTTACTTTGCTGCCGATCCGCTCTATGGCTTCCCCGACGATTCGGATAAGTTCATTGAGCTTTATCCCGATTATGATTTCTCCTGCCTCTCGCGTTGGGCCTGGGCAGCCAGCCGCGCCATCGACTACCTGGTCACGCTGCCGGAGGTGGACCGCCATTGCATCGCTATCAGCGGCCACTCGCGTAATGGCAAGCAGGCGGCGATCGCTGCGGCGTTTGACGAGCGCATCGCGGCCGTCATTCCTTCCAGCGGCAACACCGGGGAGTGCAATCCCTGGCGCTATACGAGCGATCCTTATGTGACGGAAAGCATTGAGCAGATCACAATGAACTTTCCTTACTGGTTTCATCCGCGTCTTCGTTTTTTTGCCGGCCGCGAAGACAAGCTGCCCTTCGACCAGAACTCTTTCCTTGCGCTCATCGCCCCGCGGGCCCTACTGATGACCTGCTCCTGCACGGAAGAGCAGGGCAGCGATTTCGGCTTCGAGCAGGACTATCGCGCGCTTCACAAGGTTTATGACTTTCTCGGAGCACCCAATCGCCTTGGCCTTCGTCTGCGCGTCGGGCCGCACCCAACTACCGCGGGCGATATTGAGGCATACATCGATTTTCTCGATTCGGTCTTCGGGCGAAGCTCTCAGCCAATCGCTCCTCCCGGTTTTGTCTTCGACTACACCTTTGAGAACTGGAAGAAGGAATCCAAAGAGACTGCGCCCTCCAAACCAGGAACAGACAAGCTGGAATGGGCGCTCGGCCCGGAGCCCGCACAGGTACCTTTTCCTGCTGGCAAGCGCGGCCATGTCAGCATGGGCTGGATGCAGGAATTCTTCCAGCGTCCGATTGCAAGCAAGGTGATGCACGCCGAGTCTGTTGCTTTCGGCGTCGATCTAATGGCTGACCTCTACCTGCCGATGCATGTGGAAGGCAAGCTGCCGGTGGTCGTCTGGCTGCATCCATTCGCCTATAACACCGGTTATTCCCGCTATGCCAAAATGCCATTCGAAGAATTGACCCGGCGCGGCTACGCCGTGCTTGCCTTCGATCAGATCGGCTTCGGCACACGGGTCAAACATGCAAAGGAGTTTTACCGCCGCTATCCCAAATGGTCGATGTTGGGCAAGATGGTGACCGACACTCGCGCCGCCATCACGGCTGTCTCCAGCCGCAGCGATGTGGATGCTTCGAAGATTTATCTGCTCGGCTACTCTCTTGGCGGCAAGGTCGCGCTCTGGACTGCCGCTCTTGATTCTCGGCCTGCTGCCGTGGTCACGGTCGCCTGCGTTACACCTCTCCGCACCTCGCGCAACACCGAAGGCATCCGCTCCTATTCGCACCTGCATGGGCTGCTCCCACGGCTTGGCTTTTACGCGGACAATCCGCTGGCGCTCCCGTTCGATTACGACGAAGTGTTTCGCCGCATCGGCCAGCGTAGGACGCTTCTGGTTGCGCCCACGCAGGATCGCTATACCGATCTGCGCGCGCTGCGCAAACTTGCCCAGCCGTTCTCGAATATCGAGATTCAAAGTCCCGATGACTTCAATCGCTTTCCAAAGGCGACGCAAGCGATTGCGTTCGATTGGCTCGATAAGCAGAGAGCCTGACAAGAAGAATTTCGTGTGAAGCTAAAGAAGGGCACCATTCAGGGGAACGGAAAATGATCCGTAGAGATTTTCTTCGCGGTACATCCAGCGGACTTGCCTCGGCGCTTTTGCTGGGCGCGCCTGCTGCCGCGGCCGCTGAATCCACTGCATCCAGCGCTACCGCTCGCGCCGCCATCCTCGATGTTCGCCGTTACGGCGCTACCGGCGACGGGAAGACCATCGACACTCCGGCGGTCAATCGCGCCATTGAAGCAGCGGCAGCGGCTGGCGGAGGCACGGTCTACTTTCCTGCCGGAACTTATGCCTGTTATAGCATTCGTCTGAAGAGCCAGATTGCTTTGTTCCTCGATGCAGGAGCGACAATCTTAGCCGCTGAAGTTCCACCGGAAGGAACAACAACCGGAGGCTACGATCCCGCTGGGCCACCGCAGCCATGGGAGGCATACCAGGACTTCGGCCACAATCACTGGCGCAACAGTCTTATCTGGGGCGAGGATCTGGAGGACATCGCCATCACCGGCAGCGGCCGCATCTGGGGCAAAGGACTCAGCCGCGGTCAGGCCAATGAGCTGCCGCTCGCCGAAAGCCCCGGCGTCGGGAACAAGGCCATCGCGCTCAAAAGCTGTCGCAACGTCACCCTACGCGATTTCTCTATCCTTATGGGTGGCCACTTCGCCATCCTGCTCACCGGCGTAGACAATGCTGTCATTGACGGCCTGCACATCGACACCAACCGCGATGGCATGGACATCGACTGCTGCCGCAATGTGCGGGTCTCTAACTGTTCAGTGAACTCGCCTTGGGACGACGGCATCTGTGCCAAAAGCTCGTTTGCTCTTGGCCATGCGCGGCCAACCGAGAACGTAACCATCGCCAACTGCTACGTGACGGGAGCCTACCGTTACGGCACAATGCTCGATGGAACATGGCAGCGTGCTGTCTACTCGCAGACGCGCAAATCGATTGGCCGCATCAAATGCGGCACGGAGTCGAACGGCGGCTTTCGCAACATCGCCATCACCAACTGCGTCTTCGACAGTTGCCGCGGCTTGGCGCTTGAGACAGTGGATGGCGCGCAGATTGAAGATATCGCCATCACCAATCTCACCATGCGCGATGTTGTGCACTCGCCTCTTTTTTTACGGCTAGGCTCGCGTATGCGCGGGCCGAAGGGAGCATTGCCAGGGACGCTGCGCCGCGTTGTGATCTCCAACATCGTCAGCTCCGGCGCCGTGGCGGAGTACCCATCGATCCTTGCCGGCATCTCCGGCCATCCCATCGAAGACATCAAGATCAGCGATGTCTATCTGGAACAGCTTGGCGGAGGTGGCAAGGAATGGGCCAGCCGCAATCCGCCGGAACTTCCCGGCGGCTATCCCGAGGCAGACATGTTCGGCACTCTGCCGGCCAGCGGATTCTTTTTGCGCCACGCGCGAAACGTCGAGTTCTCTAACATCGAGATCGCAACCGCCAAACCCGATGCGCGTCCGGCCTTCTGGGCCGAAGATGTTGATGGCCTCGATCTCTTCCGTGTCCGCGTTCCATCGAATGCTGCCGCTTACACACTCAAGAACGTGCGCAGCTTTCGCAGCTTCGGCAGCCAAAGATTAAAAGATCGCGTCATCGAGCAGACCACAGGCGAAACCTTTTGATCAATCAACGTCCCAGGTTGCTGACAACCGCGCTGTGCGCTACTTTCAAATAATTTCCGTATCCCACGACGACCGTCGAGCCGACCAGAAGGAACAGGCCCAGTGAGACAAGCAGCTTCGTCCGGCGACTGGTGCCTCGCCACTCCCTCAGCGCTACGCCCCATAATGTAGCGAAGATGATGATGCTCGCCATGTGCAGCGTCCAGCTTGAAAAATCGTACTTGCCCATCTTCGTCTGCCCCATGGAGTAGAAGAAGAACTGGAAGTACCAGATAACGCCGGCCAGCGAAGCAAAGACATAGTTGAAGAAGAGATTACTGCCTGTAAGTCGGTCCGGTGCGAGATTGCCCGAAGCGTCGTGCGGATCGAAATCGACCAGCGTGTCACCCGAGGCATGCGACGCTCGCATGGGATTGTAGCCCGGTGCTCCGGCAAACTGTTTGACCGAACGGTTTTTGAGAATCAGCGCCACCGACCAGATGAAGTTGGTAAAAAATCCACCCCACAGAACGACGATCAGCACCGGAAGGTTCTGCCACAGGTCAAGGCGATGGTTGGCGAGCAGCACGTCTTTAGCGACCGCTGCGATCGGCTTTCCGGCATCCAGGCCGACGGCAAAGAAGCTGCTCATAATACCGGCAAAGACCGCCACGGCCAGACCCTTGCCAAAAGAGAAGTCCGACTCACCCGCCTCGGCCTTCTCTTCCGCTGTTGTCTCGCGCTCCTTCGACCAGCCAGCCGCGCCGTTCACGGCAACCGCGACAAGGCAAATGGCGACTCCGAGAAGGATGATCTGGCCGGAGCGCTCGTGCACGATGGCGCTCATCTCTCCGTGATAGATCGGAGGAATCAGAGTGCCGAAGGCGGTGCAGAAGCCGAGCGCGACCGCGTAACCAAGCGCTATGCCGAGGTAGCGAATGGCAAGTCCGAAGGTCAGTCCGCCAATTCCCCAAAGCGCTCCCCAAAGAATGGCATAGCCGATGCTCGATTGTGGCGATGTGCTCAGGATGTGAAAGAGGTGAGGAACAAAGATCCAGGCAAGAACAACCGGAGCGACAATCCAGGCGGCAAACCCCTGAATAATCCAATAAATCTCCCATGACCACCGCTTGATGGCTCGGAAGGGAATAAAGTTTGTAGCGGAGGCAAATCCGCCGATCCAGTGATAGATGACACCGATAAATGGATTGGGTCCCACAGTACCTCGTTCTTAAATTGATAATAATGGCTGCCGCAAATCTATCGTGTTGGAAGGGACTGTGATCAGCAACTTAATTTGAATTACTGTATGAAAATTTATTTTTGCTGATAGAAAATAAGAGAAAGAGGCAAGGAGGCGGGTTCTGCGAGTTTCGCTGTTTATTACGTGCTATAACGACACGCTTTTTCCTGAGACTGGCAAAGCTGTGGTGCGAGTGTTGGAACGTCTGGGACACGAGGTGGACTTTCCTGCCGGACAAACCTGTTGCGGACAGATGCACTGGAACACAGGGTATCAGGCCGAGGCACTCCCGCTTGTGCAGCGGTTTGTCGATCAGTTCCATCACGCCGAGGTAGTTGTGGTGCCGTCTTCAAGCTGTGTGGCGATGATGCGCGACCACTATCCAAAGATGGCTATTGAGATTGGAGACGCAAAGCTGATAGCCGATGTGGAGGAGCTGGTACCTCGCGTGTATGAGTTTTCGGAGTTCCTGACTCGACGCCTCGGGCTTGAAGATGTTGGCGCGTATTACCCGCATCGGGTAACGTATCACGCAAGCTGTCATGGTCTGCGCAACCTTGAGCTAGGTGATGGCCCGTTGCGGCTGCTAAAGGCCGTACGGGGAATCGATCTGGTCCCTCTGCAAGGCCTGGAGCAGTGTTGTGGGTTTGGCGGGACCTTTGCCATCAAAAATGCAGAAGTCTCAAGCGCGATGCTTTCAGATAAAACGACGGCTGTTCTAAATACCGGTGCCGAGGCTTGTACGGCCTGCGATAACAGTTGCCTTATGCATATTCAGGGAGCCTTGCATAGGCAACGTACCGGCGTAAAAACGGTGCACCTTGCAGAGATTCTTGCCAGCGACGAAGGAGATACGCGATGAGCGGCGTCGCTCTGGACCCCAAAACTTCTCCCATATTTCCTATAGCCGCCAGAACTGCGCTGGGCGACGCGCAGATGCGCAAGAATGTGCGCCACGCAACGGACGTCATTCAATCAAAACGCGCACGCGTCGTCGGCGAGATGCCCGATTGGCAGCAGCTACGTGAGGCTGGCAAACAGATTCGCCAGCACACGATGGAGCATCTGGATTTCTATCTGGAGCAGTTTGAAGCCAATTGCACTCGCGCTGGCGGCATCGTCCATTGGGCACGCGATGCAGAGGAAGCACGTCAGCTTGTCACATCGCTGGTAAAGGCCAGTGGATCGCAGGAAGTCATCAAGATTAAATCGATGACTACTGAAGAGATTCATCTGAATGATGCACTGGAGAAGGCGGGAATCCATGCCTATGAGACCGACCTTGCAGAGCTGATTATTGAGCTTGGAGAAGATCAGCCCTCGCATATCGTCGTTCCAGCGCTCCATAAGAATCGGCAGCAGATTCGCGAGGTCTTTCAGAAAAAGATGAACCTGCCTCATCTCGGTGAGACACCGCAGGACCTGGCAGATGCTGCGCGCACGTTTCTGCGTGAGAAATTTCTTCGCATAAAGACTGGAGTTAGCGGGGCGAATTTCCTGATTGCAGAGACTGGCGGTGTTTGCATTGTGGAAAGCGAAGGCAACGGTCGCATGTGCCTTACCTTGCCGGAGACACTGATTACGATTGCTGGCATTGATAAAGTAATTCCACGATTTCAGGACCTCGAAGTGCTGCTGCAACTGTTGCCTCGTTCGGCCACGGGCGAGCGCATGAATCCCTATAACTCCATCTGGACCGGGGTGACTGCAGGCGATGGCCCGCGTACATTTCATGTAGTTCTGATGGACAACGCACGCAGCGGAATCCTTGCCGATAAAGAGAGTCGGCAGACACTTAACTGTATTCGCTGTGGCGCCTGCCAGAACGTCTGTCCTGTCTATCGCCAGACTGGCGGACAGGCCTATGGAAGTGTCTACGCCGGGCCGATTGGCGCGATCCTGACTCCGCAGTTGCAGCAGATGCACTATGCACAAAGCCTGCCGTTTGCCTCGTCTCTCTGCGGAGCGTGTTACGAGGTCTGCCCCGTGAAGATCAACATTCCCGAGGTGCTGATTCACCTTCGCAACAAGGCAGTCGAGCAGAAGGGATTGAGCGGTGAAGCGCTGGCGATGAAGATGATGGCAATGATCTTCCAGAGCGAGCGCCGCTTTCGTGCCGCACAACGATTGGGCCGCATGGCCGAAGCTCCTCTGGTGCGTAAGGACGGCCGCGGCGTAGGTTGGATCGGCTGGCTGCCGGGAATGCTTGGTGGCTGGACACAGGTAAGAGATCTGCAGGAGATGCCGAAGCAGACCTTCCGCGACTGGTGGGAGAAGCGAGGCAAAGATGGGGACTGAAATGATCGCAAATGCTTCCACCGCAGCAAAGGCGGAGATATTGCGGCGAATCCGTAAAGCCAATGGCATCACTGCCGATATTGATTCAGCCCGTGCTGCCTGGAGCCAGATCACACGCGAGTATCGGCGAGCGGCTTCGCAGGAGCATGAAGCTGTGCTGTGCTTGCTGGAAGACCGGTTGCGCGATTATGACGCTCATGTGGTCCGGGCGCAGCAAGTTGAGATCTCCGCTGCGATAGCGAAGGTGCTTGCCGAGCGTGGCAAACACCGGATCGTTATACCGGCTGGAATCCCTGTGGGGTGGTTGCCAGAGGGGGTCGAATTTGTGACGGACGAAGGAATGACCGCAACGGAACTGGATGGCTTTGATGGTATTCTGACTGCCTCGACAGTCGCGATTGCTGAAACTGGTACAGTCGTCCTGCAAAATGTGGCCGGTCAAGGAAGACGCGCCGTCACGCTAGTTCCGGACTATCACCTATGCATTGTGCAGGCTTCTGATGTTGTAGCGACCGTCCCCGAGGCAATGGACAGGCTGAATACAACAGCAACTCTGCCGACGACCTTTTTCTCCGGACCATCGGCAACCGCGGATATTGAGATGACTCGCATCAAGGGGGTTCACGGCCCGCGTTATCTCGATGTAATTCTTGTCTGCTAAGAACATAGCTCTATCGCCATGCAATATGCTGTTTGCAAGAGGTTTGAAGCATGGCGAACAGCGGAGAGATAACAGAGCGCGTATGGAGCGCTCTCGACAACTTTCGGATTGAGGTGCCGTCGTGGGGATTTGCCAATACCGGCACACGATTCGGAAAGTTCGTACAGGGTGGAGCGGCGACGACGATTGAAGAAAAGTTTGCCGATGCTGCGCAGGTCAACGCGCTGACTGGCGCCAGCCCAACCATTGCACTGCACGTTCTCTGGGATCTGCCTGGTGGCTTGGCAGATGTTTTGACGATTCAGTCGCTCGAAAAGAGATATGCAATTAAGGCAGGCAGCATCAACCCGAATTTATTTCAGGATGCACAGTATAAATTTGGATCGATCGCAAATCCCGATGCAGACGTGCGTGGAGCGGCGTTAAAGCATCTTCTCGATTCAGTGGAGATTGGCAAGGCGCTCGGTTCCCGGGACATCTCACTGTGGATCGCAGATGGATCAAACTATCCAGGTACGCAGAGTATTCGGCGGCGCATTACGTGGATCGAAGAGACTCTGAACGCGGTACATGCTGCTCTCGGTGCAAATCAGCGATTGCTGGTAGAGTACAAACCATTTGAGCCAGCTTTTTACCACACCGATATTGCCGATTGGGGAATGGCGCTCGAGCTTGCACGTAGCGCAGGCCCGAAGGCAACGGTTCTGGTCGATACAGGACATCATTATCAGGGAACAAATATTGAGCAAATTGTAGCGTGGTTGCTCAGCCGGAACGCGTTGGGCGGATTTCACTTCAATGACCGTAAGTATGCCGATGACGATCTGACGCTCGGCTCAATCGATCCTTACCAGTTGTTCCGCATCTTCCACGAGATTACGAGTTCCAGTGCAGAGGAACGCACAGACATCGCCTTCATGATTGACCAGAGTCATAACCTGAAGGGAAAGATTGAAGCAATGGTGCAGTCGGTGATGACAGCACAGGAGCTTTACGCAAAGGCTGCACTGATCGATCAGTACAAGCTGGCAGAGCTTCAGGATGCCTGTCGTCTGGTCGAAGCCGAAGAGTACTTCCGCGGAGCATTCTGGTACGACGTTCGGCCAATTGTGCGTGAGTGGCGATCCGCTCGCAGCCTTCCTGCCGATCCGCTGAAGACACTTGAAACGAGCGGATATGTTGAGAAGGTGACTGAGGAGCGAAGCGGCAGAAATGCGCGCTCTGTTTCGAGCTATGCCTGACAGATTTGATGAAACCGGAGCAATAAATGAAAGCAATGAGTGGTCTGCGATTTCTTAAAGACAAATGGGACAATGCTGTCGCAGCGAAGCTGGATGAGCCCGAGCTTTTGCGCTATCGCTCGAACCTGTTGGGTTCGGACCTGCGCATCACGAACTTTGGCGGTGGAAATACAAGCTCGAAGCTGGAACAGGATGATCCTCTGGACGGCGAAAAGAAGCATGTTCTCTGGGTTAAGGGTAGCGGAGGCGATTTGGGCAGCATCAAGCGATCAGGATTTGCGACACTGTACCTTGATAAGTTGCTGGCCCTTGAAAAGCTGTATCGAGGAGTAACGTTTGAAGACGACATGGTGGAGATGTATCCGTTGTGCACGTTTGGCAAGAATCCTGTCCCCGCTTCGATTGATACGCCATTGCATGGATTTCTTCCCTTCGCACATATAGACCACCTGCATCCGGACTGGGGCATTGCGCTGGCGGCGTCTGCCAACGGTCGAGAAAAGATGGAAGAGTTCAATCGTGAATTTGGTCACAAGTTGGCCTGGCTGCCGTGGCAACGCCCCGGATTTGAACTCGGAATGATGCTGCGCAAAGTTGTAGCAGACACACCGGGCTGCGATGGAGTAGTGCTTGGAGGCCACGGCCTGTTCACCTGGGGCGATACACAGCGCGAGTGCTACGTAAACACGATCACGGTGATAGACCATCTGGGACAATTCATCGAGCGGCATCGCTCGGTTGCTGGATACAAGCCTTTTGGTGGCGCGCAGGTGAAGAGTCGTGAGGATCGTGCAGAGATCGCAGTGAAGATCATGCCGCATCTGCGTGGTGCAGTGTCGCGGAAGCAGCGATGGATTGGAAGCTACTCAGATGCACCGCAGATTTTGGAATTTGTGAACTCGGCGCAGGCTGAAAAACTAGCCCACTTGGGAACGAGCTGTCCGCACCACTTTATCCGCACCAAAAATCTCCCAATGTTTGTCCGGAGGAACCCGGCGAACGGTCCTTCAGAACTAAAGGAATTGGTCGATTCAGCGCTTGAGACTTATCGGGCTGAGTATGCAGAGTATTACAAAAAACATGCGTTGCCCGATTCT
>DASRSR010000147.1:0-8019 GCA_035656355.1 Edaphobacter sp. | reverse complement strand
TCTCCGCTTCGCAATGGACGGAAGAACCGTCCATTGCATCGGTCGAGATAAGTGCCTTCTGAATCGTAGGGACTGCGTTAACTGCCGAGATTGCTGCCGGTCATCTCTTTTGGCTTTTCGATTCCCAGCAGGGTGAGGATGGTTGGAGAGATGTCGCGCAGGCTGCCGCCTGGGCGGAGGATGCGGTGGTGACTTGGGTCCTTTTCGTCGTTGATGAGGATGAAGGGCACCGGGTTGGTGGTGTGCGCTGTGTGCGGGCCGCCGGTGGCGGGGTCAATGAGCATCTCGGCGTTGCCATGATCAGCGGTGACGAGCAGCGATCCGCCGCGTTGTTTCACAGCCTGATAGATGCGGCCGAGTTGCGTATCGACGGTCTCGACGGCACGAACTGTCGGTTCGATCTTTCCGGAGTGACCGACCATGTCCGCGTTAGCGAAGTTGACGATGATGACGTCGAACGCGGTGTCGTTGACGGCTTTTACGACGGCATCCGCGATGCCGGCTGCGGACATCTCGGGTGCGAGATCGTAGGTTGCGACCTTCTGCGAGGGCACAAGGACGCGGTCTTCGCCGGGGAAAGGCTTCTCGATACCACCGTTGAAGAAGTAGGTGACGTGTGCGTATTTCTCGGTTTCGGCGACGCGGAGATTGCGTAAATTGGCCTGAGCCATGACGTTGGCCAGCAGGTTATCCATTGATTCCGGCTGGATGACGATAGGCAACTTGAAATTTTTGTCGTACTGCGTCATGCAGACGTAGTGAATATTTTTTGGCGCCTGCGTGCGCGGGATTTCGGCTTCAAGCTCCGCTGCTTTGGGCAGATCGTTGCCGTCGTTCGCGGTGAGTCCACCAGGCACATCGCAGTTGCGGGCGAGCACGCGGGTGATCTGGCGGACACGGTCGGCGCGATAGTTGAAGTTGATGCAGACGTCGTTGTCGCGGATGAGGCCTTCACTGGTGACAGTGAATGGAGGGATGAATTCATCCGTGGTGTCGTTGTTGTAAAGTTCGCGCACGCGGGCGAGCGCATCGCGATAACTGCCGCCGAGCGCGTTGCCGGTGACCATAGCATCGAAAGCCTGTCGCTCTTTTTCCCAGCGCAGATCGCGATCCATCGCATAGTAACGACCGGAGACCGAGGCAAGCTGGCCGACACCGATCTCGCGGAACTGCTGCAGAAGCGCTTCAAGATAGCCGAGGCCGTTGGTTGGCAGGGTGTCGCGGCCATCCATGAAGGCATGGACGAAGACGCGAGTGAGGCCGCGTTTGGCGGCCATGCGCAGCAAGGCATAGAGATGCCGCTGGTGCGAGTGGACGCCGCCGTCGGAGAGCAGACCGAAGAGGTGCAGATTAGCATGGCGAGATGCTGCGAGATCGCAGGCAGCGGTGAGAACAGGCTCCTGAAAGAAGCTCTCATCGGCAATGGCAGCGTCGATGCGGGTCATATCCATACGAACGATGCGGCCAGCGCCGAGATTGAGATGGCCTACCTCGGAGTTGCCCATCTGGCCGTCGGGCAGGCCGACAGAGTGCTCACTGGCGCGGATGAGGGTATTGGGATAAGTGCTCAGAAGCTTGTCGTAGGTTGGTTTGCGGGCCAAAGCGATGGCGTTGCCGTTGGTTTCCGCGCGATAACCCCAGCCGTCGAGGATGGTGAGAACAATCGGGTTCTTTGACATGGTTTTAAAGCAGGATAACAAGAGTTAGCGCTGCCGTATGGAAGAGCGTTTGCGATGAATGGTGTAGACAAACGATTGCGCTTGGGGAGATGACGATTTAAAAGCAAATGCAGGAACCTTCGCTTTGCTCAGGATGACGGCACTGGAAGGAAGGCAATACAAGGGGTCTCTCCGTTTCGCCGCGCGGTACGCGTCTCGTTGATGAGGCTGCCGCTGTAGCTTCTGTCGTTTCCGAGGATGGCACAACGGCGGCCTGGATCTGCGAAGCTATGGCTGTCTCTGATATGGCGACACTGGAAGCGGCATGTTTGGGCTGGATTCTGGCTTGGCATATCCTCGCTCCCGCATCCACTTGATCAGCAGGTCAGGCCATACACTCAGCTCTGGATTATTCACAGCCAACCCTGACCCATGCTTTCCATGCTGAAACAGGTGCATCTCTGCCGGAACGCCAGCCTTCACCAGTGCTGTATAAAACATCACACTGTTCATCACCGGCACGGTTTTGTCATCCGTTGTCGAAAAAATAAATGTGGGCGGCGTATCCTTCGTCACCTGCAACTCCGCCGAGAGTGCCCGCATCACCTCAGGCGTAGGATTCTCTCCCAGCAAATTACGGAATGATCCTTTGTGCGTGTATGGAGCCTCCATCGTAATCACCGGATACGCCAGAATCAGAAAATCAGGACGGCAACTTTCGCGGTCAATTGGGTCCGCAGCACTGGCATTGCCATTATCGAAGTGCGTACCCGCCGATGCCGTCAAATGGCCTCCCGCCGAGAATCCCCACATCCCGATATGGTCCGCTGAAATTCCATATTCGGCTGCATGAGCACGCACCAGCCGTATCGCCCTCTGCGCATCACCAAGCTCTATCGGGTTGTGATACGTGGGGCCTAGCCGATACTTCAAGACAAATGCCGCCACACCCCGCGCATTGAGCCACTTTGCAACGTCAGTGCCTTCATAGCCCATGGCCAGATGCTCATATCCACCTCCCGGAGCAACCACAACTCCGGTCTTCGTAGCATTCACTCCCGGCGGCAAAAAGATCGTCAGTGATGGCTTATCTGCGTCCGTGTCGCCTTTTGCTCCCGGAGCGCCGTTCGGCCAAAGCAGAACGGTCTTGCCGCTCGCCGCAGACGCCTCTGCTGCCTGCTGCGCCTGTACCATAACCGCACCCAGCATAACTGCCAACACACATCCGCCGATTCGCAACAACTTCTTCATCCGCTGCATCTCCTATCCCGTTGCTCTGCATCCTAACAATTCACAGCGTAGAAAATTGTATCTCTGCTTCTTGTACGCATTCGCAACCAGACTTTAACTTTGGGCAACATTACCACGATAAAATTACACATCAGCAGCATTCATGGAGACAGATGAAAGACCTCGTTCAAAAGCAGTTGACTCAGTCCATCGCCACCATGCAGGCCGTACTCGACGATCCCCACATCGCCGATACCATCGTCTCCATCGGCAAGGTCACCGCCGACGCAATGCAGTCCGGCCACAAGTTGCTGGTCGCCGGCAATGGCGGCTCCGCAGCCGACGCACAGCATCTGGTCGCCGAATTCGTCGTCCGCCTCACAGTGAACCGGGCCGCACTGCGCGCCGTTGCGCTCACTACGGACTCCTCCATCCTCACCGCCGCCGGCAACGACCTCGGTTTCGAGCATGTCTTCGAGCGCCAGGTTGAAGCACTCGGTCAGTCCGGAGACGTCTTTCTCGGCATCTCAACCTCAGGCAACTCGCCCAACATAATCAACGCGCTCAAGCAGGCAGCAAAGATGGGAATCACCACCATCGGCTTCAGCGGCAACGATGGCGGCAAAATGCGCGAGCTTTGCGACCATAACGTTGTCATCCCCTCGGCTGTAACCATGAATATTCAGGAGTCTCACCTCGCACTCGAGCACATCTTCTGCATGGTCGTCGAGCGCTTCCTCTTTGGCCGCGACTTCGACACCAAGCCCCAGATCCTGAGCGAATAACCTCCTTCGTTATTCTCGCTTGTCCCGCTCAGGCGTATACTCGCCGTGTTTCACTGCACGCTATTTTTCTCTCAAGGAGAATCGAACGATGCTCAAAGGCTTTCGGGAATTTGTTCTTCGGGGTAACGTCATCGACCTGGCTGTTGCGGTCATCATCGGCGCAGCCTTCACTAACATTGTCGCGTCCCTGACCAAGGACATCATTAATCCGCTAATTGCGGCGATTGTCGGTAAACCGGACTTCTCGTACCTCGTCGCACATGTTAATGGCGGCGCAGTTACTTATGGCAACTTCATCAATGCAGTCATTGCCTTTATTCTTCTCGCCTTTGTAATCTACTTCTTCCTTGTGCTGCCCACCAACGCCCTTCTCGCCAGAATGAAGGGTCCAGCTGCAGTGACCACCAAGCCATGCCAGGAGTGCCTCTCCGATATTCCTCTGGCCGCTCATCGCTGCAAGTTCTGCGGCCAGCCAGTCGCATAGCTCTCCTGCTGGTCCGGCGGACCATATCCACCGGACCAGTCTTCCTCACCTTACCTGCAACACAGCCTTCCGCCGCGGCTTCTCAATATTCGGCAGAAATCCTGTCAGCAAGCCAATCGCAGGTAGAAACGCGCACAGCTTGTAGACGAAAACAATGCCGTGTATATCGGCCAGCTTGCCCAGCACTGCCGCTCCAATTCCTCCCAGTCCAAACGCAAATCCAAAGAAGACGCCTGAGATCATCCCTACCCGCCCCGGGACAAGGTCCTGCCCATAGACCAGGATTGCCGAAAATGCCGAGGCAATCACAAACCCAATCACAACGCTCAGCACGCCTGTCCAGAAAAGATTTGCATACGGCAACATCAGCGTAAACGGCAGCACCCCGAGAATCGAACACCAGATCACCAGCTTGCGGCCAAACCGGTCGCCCACTGGCCCACCGATAAGGGTTCCCGCAGCCACCGCGCCCAGAAATACAAACAGGTGAATCTGCGAGCTTTGCACCGACACATGGAATTTGTAGATCAGATAGAAGGTGTAATAGCTCGTAATGCTCGCCAGATAGAAGTACTTCGAAAACACCAGCGCACCCAGTACCGCGATCGCGCCAATCACCTTCCGCCGCGGCAGCATAATTACATTCTCATCGTGCCGCTCCGGACGCTTCTTCAGATGTGCCAGGCGCTCGCGATACCAGCCGCCCACCCATACCAGCACCGCAATTCCAACAACTGCTGCCGGCGTAAACCACCCTACGCCGCTCTCCCCTCGCGGAAGCACGATAAAAGCCGCCAGCAATGGCCCTACCGCCGATCCTGTATTCCCTCCTACCTGAAAGAACGATTGCGCCATTCCATGTTTGCCACCCGACGCCATCCGCGCCACACGCGACGACTCCGGATGAAACACCGCCGATCCCACACCAATCAGCGCAGCCGCAATCAGTAGCAAAGAATAATTGTGAGCAACAGCCAGCAGCACCATCCCCGTCAGAGTCACCGTCATTCCAATCGGCAACGAATACGGCATCGGCCTTCGGTCCGTATAGTGCCCAATAAACGGCTGCAGCAGCGAAGCCGTAATCTGGTTCGTCAGCGTAATCAGCCCGATCTGCCCAAAGTCCAGATGGAACGAGCTCTTCAGAATTGGATAAATCGACGGCAGAAGCGATTGCACCATGTCGTTCAGCAAATGGCAGAAGCTCACCGCCGTCAGTACATGAAAGAGTGCGCCTTCGGCTGCCGGACGCGGCGCTTCCATCTCTTCTCCGCCCATCACCTGTGTGGACAATCTCACCTCGTCATAAACTCTGTGCTATCTCTATCGTAGTGTTCGTTGCCGCTTCCCCTCCGCAACATAAGAACTATGAATCCATTTATGGACACAAAATATCCCCTCTTGCGATACTCTGATTCTTCACTTTGAGGATCCTGCACTTGACCACACTTAAAGCTCTGGCATATCTACCCCTCCTTGCCGCCTTCACCCTCCCCGCACAAACGGCTTCGCCCTCCGGGCAGACCACCCCATCCAATCAAGTCTTCGGCTATCGCGACTTCACCCAGCAGGCCAAATGGGATGCCGCTTTCCTCCCTGTTCCCAGTGCCACCCTCGCTGGCGAACATCTCAAGACCCTCACCGCAGAACCTCACTGGGCCAGCTCGCCCGAAGACTACAAGACTGCGCTCTACGTCGCCGCAAAATTCAAGGAAGCCGGACTTGAGACGAGCATTGTCCCCTACAAAGTGCTTCTCAATAAGCCCGCAAATATCTCGATTGAAGCCTTCGACGAGAGCGGCAAAAAGCTGATGTCCGGCCCTACACGCGAACATGTCGATCCCAATAAATTCGGTGGCGATCCCTTCCAGGACAACCCACGCATCTTTACCGCCTTCAATGGCTTCTCGCCCTCCGGCGATGTCACAGCTCCCGTCGTCTATGCCAACTATGGCACTCACGCCGATTTCAAAAAGCTCGCCCAGCTTGGTGTCAGCGTCAAAGGCAAGATCGTCATCGTTCGTTACGGGAAGAACTTCCGCGGAGTGAAGGTCTACATCGCCCAGCAATACGGCGCAAAGGGGGTCCTCATCTATTCCGATCCCGCAGACGACGGCTACTTCCGTGGCGACCCCTATCCCAAGGGCCCATATCGCCCCGCAACAGGCGTCCAGCGCGGCTCCGTGCAGTTTCTGCCCATCTATCCCGGCGACCCTGAGACCCCCGGTATCGCTTCAACGCCCGATCTGCCAGACTCGAAGCGCATTAAGAACCCCACCAACGACATCCCCTCGATTCCTGCCAACCCGCTTTCTTACAAAGACGCAGCGCCAATTCTCAAAGCGCTCGATGGCCCCGACACTCCGAGAAACTGGCAGGGAGCGCTTCCCTTCACCTACCATCTCGGCGGCACTAATAAAGTGACCGTCCACATGCATCTTCAGCAGGACTACGCCTTGCGCACCATCTGGGACGTCATCGGCACCATAAACGGCACCGATCCCGCACAAAAGAACAACTGGGTCATCGCCGGCAATCATCGTGACGCCTGGGTCTACGGGGCCGTCGATCCCGTCAGCGGCACGGCTGCCATGCTTGAGGCGGTCCATGGCGTCGGCGAACTTCTGAAGCAGGGCTGGCGACCCAAACGCGGCATCATCTTCGCCAGTTGGGACGCAGAAGAAGAAGGTCTCATCGGCTCTACGGAGTGGGCCGAAGCGCACGGCAATCATCTCGGCCATGCAGTGGCTTATTTCAACACCGACGTTGCCGTCTCTGGCCCCAACTTCACCGCGGCGGCGGTTCCCTCGCTTAAGCAATTCCTCCGCGAAGTCACCATGCGCGTCCCCAGCCCCAAGGGAGGCAATCTCTACGACCAGTGGCGAATGCAGCAGCACCAGGAGCAGCAAAGCTACGGTGGCACACATTCCCAAGCTGAGGCCTCTGTGGACAATCTTGGCTCCGGTTCCGACTACACGCCGTTCATCCAGCACTTCGGCGTGCCCTCCACCGATGTCGGCTCCGTCGGCCGCTATGGCGTCTATCATTCAACCTTCGACGACTACACATGGTTCACCAAATTTGGCGACCCCAATTTTCTTTATGAGCAGCAGATGGCCCGCGTCTTCGGCCTTGAAGTTCTGCACATGGCCGACGCTGACGTCCTGCCCTACGACTACGAGTTCTACGGCAAAGAAGTTGTGGGCTATATAACTAACGCCCAGAAAAAAGCCGCGAAAGAGAACCTCAAACTCGACTTCACTGCCGCCCTCGCTGCAGCCCAGCGCTTTGCTACGGCTGGCGCCGCCATTCGCACCGTGCAGAACCATCCACCTGCTGACACTGCGACACTTAATCAGAAGCTTCGCGCCGCCGAAGAGGCACTCCTTAACTCCGCCGGTCTACCCCAGCGTCCCTGGTACAAGCACGTCATCTACGCGCCGGGTATCTATACCGGCTACGAGGCTGTCGTCATTCCCGGCGTCAACGAGGCCATCGACAACAACGACGCCTCACTTGCGCAATCGCAGCTCGCCGCTCTAACTGACGCCCTCAATCGCTCCGCCTCCGCACTCGAATCAGCAGCAAAATAAGTTGCACTAACCCGCATCTCACCACACATTCTGAGGAATAATGCTCGGGTGTCCCATTCATCGCGACAGCTCTATCGTCGCGATGGGTGGAAATGCACAAAATTTAACCACGTCATCTCGACCGAAGGTCCGAAGAGCCGTAGTGGAGAGACCCCTGTATTTCGCTTTTGTTGTCGTCCTGAGCGAAGCGAAGAACCCCCGCATTTCCGTCTTCCAACCCCGAACAAAACATCGCCGGGCGCAAACGCACAACCCCATATCCCTCGTTG
>DASRSR010000146.1:0-71944 GCA_035656355.1 Edaphobacter sp. | reverse complement strand
CCACGGATTAAAGACCTTGGCCTCGGGTAATCGCTCGTTATCAAACGGTGCCGCAATCTCTGCAAGTGAGGCTTCCGGCTGTTCTTCTACCGCAATCGCGGATGGACCTATCTCTTCAAGCTCTTCATCGTCCAGGACAGCCGGCATAATGACCTTTCAGTCAGTTTAGATGACTGGCAAGTCAGTGCGATGCACATTTATGCTGTTGAGAACCTTCTTGAAGGTTTTTGCACATGCCTCAGGACACTACAACACGCCGGCCAAAGACATTCGGACGAAAACAAAAGGTCGTTGCTGAATTTCGCCGTTCCGAGATTCTCGACGCCGCCACCAAAGTCTTTGGCACAAAAGGCTTCGAGGCCGCGCGTATGGAAGAGATCGCAAAGGCAGCGCATCTGGCCAAAGGCACGCTTTATCTTTATTTCCGCTCCAAGGAAGCCGTCTATCAGGCCACCGCGCGCCGTGCGCTCGACCGCCTGGCCACCCTGACCGAAGAGCAGGTACAGACCGAGACTACCTACGCCGGCAAGATCGCTGCCTTTATCCGTGTACGAGTCGCCTTCTGGAACGAGCAGCAGTCGCTTTATCGCGTCATTCTCAGCCTCAGCCGCGAAGGCAGGCATCGTAAACAATGCATTGGATGGCAAAGAGAGACCGTGCTCTATCTCGAAGAGATCTTCGCAGAGGGCGCACGGCGCGGTGAGATCCCCGCGCAGGATTTCTCCGGCGCTGCCTGGGCCGTAATGGACGCTATTCGCGGCGTCAGCGAACGCCGTATCTACTCCGAAGGTCGCTCCATCGAAGAAGACACCCGCTTTCTAACCGCGTTTCTTTCACAGGCCCTCGGCATCAAATCACCTCAATAAAAACTTCGCTGAAAACGGATGCCTGCCCTTGTATTGTCATTCCGTAGCGCAGCGAAGGAATCTGCTTCAACTCCGTTCTGCCACAAATGCTCGGGTGCCCCATTCATGCGCAGTCTCATCGTGCATGAGTGGGAGGGTATACCCCTCAACCCACGTCATCTCGACCGAAGGCACGCAGTGCCGTAGCGGAGAGACCCCTGTATTTCGCTTTCGCCTGTCGCACATCAGCCGTGGAACTCTTCCACCGGATCGGCACTGCGCAACCATGCGGTATAAATCATGTCCCGAAGTTCAATAGCTCCAGCGGCTAGGCGCTCCTCTGTAAAAGTCTTCCCATCTGCGGTACCCGCGCCGTTGAAACCTCCCGCCTTCTCAATCTGGTAAGTCTTCTCTACCAGCGAGTACGTATGCCGCAGATAAGCCATATAGTCGTTCCACTCATCGGGCAGAGTCTTTACCTGAGCGGCCGCCACCAGCGGAGCCACATCGGCAATCTTCACGTTGGCCGACACAAATGTGCTCTCAAACTGAGAGTGGATGTGGTGCTCCGTCGTATAGCCATGCGGATTCGGGCCTGTCCATCCGTTGTATTGAATCGTCGTATGCAGCGGCATGGAGCCGTCACCAACGTAATGCCCCAGCCACGCCGCATAATAAATAATCGCCAGCTCTGCCGGGCGCGTATCCTCATTTGCCGCAGCTAATTTTCTGTACTCACGAAATCCGACTTTCAGCCTCTGATACACCTCTTCCACCTGCCATGGCTGCATGCCGACTTTTTCCGGCGTCAGCGCCAGTTTTGGATGCGTTCGCTGTACCTTCGCCAAATCGCGGATGAAATCATACCGGCGCCGCGGCAGTACACCCACCATATCCGCGCGCTCCAGATCGATGAAGTGGTCTGGCGCCTGCGCTGCATTCAGTTCAGCCTCAGCCTTGTTGCGCCAGCGGTCCGGCTCCGGCCCAAGATACGTCATCGCATCCAGAGCGCCGCCATTTCTTAAGAACGCCGGAACGTCGTGCGGCAGATATTCCGTCGCCAGGCGGTTAATCATGGAGTGACCATCTGCGCCCCACCCAAAGGAGGGCTGCACCAGTATTAGCGGCACCAGCGCCGTCGCTGCCGCAAATCGAACCACATTGCCAATCCTGATCATGCTGGCAGTATATCCGGACAAAAATCTTTGCTTTTACTCACTTCGCCAGTATCGTCATTTAAAGAACCGGCAAACTTGAAGTTACTTTTACCAGCCGGGATTTTTATAATGTCCACTTCTCTGCGCAGCTTCGCCTCGACCGACCGCTTCATCTCCGAGCTTGCCGACCCGGCGACGCTTCGGCCCGGTTACGTCTTCATCGGCGATGAGATCTTTCTCTACGACCGCTGCCGCAAGGCAGTCCTGGCCACTCTCGCTCCGCCAGAGACGCGTGACTTCTCCCTCCACGATCTCGACCTTACCGAAACCAGCATCTTCGACGTGCTTGACCGCGCACAGACACCGTCGCTGATGGCTCCCTTTCAGGTCCTCTTCGTGCGTGGCCTCAAGGCCCTCTACGGGCGCGGCAGCAAAAAAGAAGAGTTCGCCGCTATCGACGCCTACTTCCGCTCGCCCAACCCGCAGGCAGTCATCCTCTTCGTTGCCGACCATCTCCGTATCCCTACCGACCTGCGCCGGATGGACTACCAGGATAAGGAGCGCTACGAAAAGATCCGCGACACGCTCGGTGAATGGTGCGGCCTGGTTGAGCTGGCCCGCGTCGACGAAGCCGACGCCATCAAGTGGATTATCTCTACCGCAGAGTCGCGTGGCGTAAAGTTCGATCCCGATGCCGCCCGCGAGCTGGCCGACGCCCTCGGCGCCGACATGATGCTCATCGCCAGCGAGTTCGAAAAGCTCTTGCTCTACGTTGAAGGCAAAAATCGCGTCACCCTCGGCGACGTTGAAACCATGGTGCTCGCCGCCAAGCAGCGCTCACTCTACGAACTTACCGACGCCATCAGCTCCAGGGACCGCGCTCGCGCTCTGCTGCTGCTGCATGGGCTTCTCAACGCCTCCGATGGCGGAGAAGACGCGGCCATCGGCCACCTTTACATGCTTGCCCGCACCTTCCGCCAGATGCTCATCATTCTGGAGAAAAACGTGCGCGACTCACGCGCCATCTGGCAGGCGCTCTGGCAGGGATTCCGTATGCCCCCATTCGCCGCGGAAGACCTCATCCGCCAGGCCCGCCGTTACAAGTCCCGTCGCGACCTCACCCGCGCCATTCGCCTTGTTGCCCGCGCCGATCTCGAACTCCGCAGCAGCCCCGCAAACAAGCTGCTTGTGCTCGAACGCCTCATCCTCGACCTCTCCACCGAACCAAAGACAAATACCTACGATCCAACTCTCCAGTTCGCCATGGAACTTTAGGCATGAGATTTAGATTTGTGCACATCGGTGCTACGATTCTCTTCCTTGTAACAATTGCAGTGGATGCACAAACTTTCTCTATCAATCTCAGTCAATTTGGTTATAAAAAAATCCTGGCTGGTCGGTATTCGGAACCTGCATTCGCCTCACTCTCATACGTAGGCAACAATACCCTCTTTGTCACGTTTCCAACGGATAAATATTCGGGTGGAGAGCCTTTCGTCGACTATACAGGTATTGTTCTAAGTAAAACAGGCGTTCTTCTCGGTAAAATTCAAACTAAAGGTACTCTTGAAGACGTCCTGCAGAGACGCGTAAACGTTCAACCTCTATCGAATATCTTGATCGAAGTCGGAGACGATCTAAGAATCTACAGCACCGATCTGACGTCTTTCCGAGCAATCAAATTACCTCTTGGAACGCAATTACGAGTTCCTCCCGATCGAAAAGCTGTCGTTGCGATATCTCCGGAAAGTAATAAATCTATGGACTTCATAATCGGCATTAATGGTGTGACCTCTCGGGTTAATCATCTCGATTTCGATGAGCGGGCCGTCCGCGATGACCTACTGGCCGTTTCTAATGACGCCTCTGTTGCACATGCCATTCGCGATTCCGATGGAGAACTTTCCGTCCACTCATGGTCACGGAGGTGGCCAGCTTTTCAAATCGGCAAACATCAAGAGCCTATGACATTCACAAAGGACGATGAATTGCTTGTCAGTGTCGTAGCGGAAACACCCTTCGCCTCAACCTATCTCTACCTATGGAAAGCTACCGGAAAACTCAGCAAAATTCATGGTTCAAAAGCTGGCTTTTACACTTCAGCAGAATCTTCACAGGACGCGGCACGCGTTCTTCTTACCCAGACTAATGTGAGTTTTTTCGGCGCAATGTTGGGAGGGTTCGATTGTGACGATTGCGGAGAATCATATTTCTATTCAGTTGTAGATGTCCCCTCGGCAAAAGTAATACTCAAGCATCGCAAGAGGTGGAACTGCACTGAGGCACTTTCACCAAGCGGTAAAGAATTGGCAGAACTCTGCGACGGAGTTATACGTTTTTACCCGGTTCCTCAGTAACCTTAAGCCGGATGCTCAAGCTTCCGTATCCAACCGAAATGCCTCCTTATATGGCATCACCGGATACCCTTTCGCCTTCCATGCCTGCAGTCCGCCTTTCAGAATCTTGATTCGCGAAAAATCCAGGCTCAGGGCCTTCCGCAAAATCTCCAGGCTGGTCTTGTCTCCCGGACATGTGCAGTACACTACCGCATCTTTTTCCTTCGGAATAAGCGACGGATTCGACATCACCTCTTTCGGCGCAATCCGCGTCGCGCCCGGAATCATCTCGGAATAAGCCAACAGGTCCAGCGGCTGACGCACATCGAACACCAGCACCTTTTCCTGCGTCTTCAACTGCAATAACTCGTGCAGAGTCTCCGGTTCAATCGAGTGCCGTTCGAGTTCGCGCCGCTCTCTTCTGCGCTTGATCCTTCCGCCCACCAGGAGAGCAAGACACAACGCCGCGATGCAGATAAAAATCAGAGTCATCCAGCCTCCTCTGAACCCATAAATATCTGATTACCCGGCAAATCAGAAAGATTCCGCAATCAAAATTCGTCAGATAGGCCGACAATTTTAAAACAAAATCCACCATCCTGAACAAGATGGCAATACTGCTTGACTGTCCATATTCGCAGGCTTTCAAGTGGACCAATCGTTCAAAATTTTCACCGTTTTTGAACGAACACCAGAATCATCTGCTTAGGAGAAAGCATGTTGAAGCGCTTCATCGGTTATGTCATCCTCCTTCTCTGCATCGGAGTCCCAGCATTCGCGCAGAAACCGGCCATACGAATCAGCGCCTGGTACTGGCTCAACTCAGCGCCAAAGGCGGACTGGGAAGGCGATTTCGTCACCATGAAGAACCTCGGATTTACCGATGTGCTTATCTCCTGGGGTCTCGACACTGCCGGTCTCGTCACCCGCAAAGAAGATACGACACAAGCGATACGATGGGCACAAAAGGCGGGCATGGGCGCTTATCTCATCGTCTGGCAACCGGAAGCCAACTCCCTTCCCCGCACTCCTGAGTTTGTGCATGTCAATGCCGAAGGCAAACCCATCGACTCAATGGATGTCTTCAATCCAAAGTGGCGCTCTACCGACTGGAAGCATTATTTGCAGCAGATTGCAAAAAATTACGGGCACGAACCCGCAATGGCAGGCTACGTCTTCGACGATTCCTTCAGTGGCGGCGAAGCGTCCTATGGTCCCTACGAAGAAAAAGTCTTTGGAGCGCCCTTGCCGCGCAAACCCTCCGATCCACGATGGGCGGAGTGGACGAAGGCGCGCCAGGGCTGGTGGGAAGATTGGGCAAAGGACACGGTCAAATACATTCGCGAGATCGACCCCAATCGACAGCATGAAATCTATCTCGAAGATGTCGCCGGCAGAATCATGGACCAGGCACACAATGCCAATAGCGGAGTCGATTTCGCCAGAGTTGCGCGGCACTTCGATGCAGTCGGAGGCTATATCATGCCGCGTTGGACCTCTGCTCCCGACTCCAATCAGAAAGTCTTACAGTTGACGAAAGATTCTATTGAAGGCGTTCGCAAAATCATCGGACCAAAACAGCAGATCATCTTCACCTTCTGGTCTGCAAATGCCGCGGAAGAGTTCGCTCCCGGCCCTGCCGTCTACCCAACTGCGGCTCAGATTCAAAGCATCTGCGAAGAAGCTCTGAAGCTTGGTATTCGCCATCTCGATATGTATGGATACAGAATCGGTCAGTATCGCGCGACGAGAGAGGAGATGGCGAGAATGATGCCAGCCGAACCCAAACCCTATGTTTTGACCGGACAATTCCCGCAAAAATTCATGTGGGACCGGCCGGAGATCCATACTCAGCTTGGCGCCTATCTTCGCAGCCTGAATAAAAAGTGACGATCCACAATGATGTGACAAAGCCGCACCCTGCACACGTCATCTCGACCGGAGCGCAGCGCAGTGGAGAGATCACTGTATTTCTTTTAGGCGTCACTACCCATGATGGCCCTGCACAGATATCCGCATCTTGATTGAAGATGCGGGTATTATCCAACTTATACCGCTCCTGGCGTGCTCCTGCTCTTGGTTCTGTGCAGCACCGTCATTGAAACATAGGCGCCAATCCACGAACCCGCCGCCGCAAAGCACACATAGACCCAGTTCTTCGTATAGCTGATCACGGCAAATGCCGAGAGCAGATACCAGAGGCTGCTCCACGACGCCGCTGGTACTCGACGCCGGGCCGATACCGCCGAATTGAACATCACGTAAACCGCATCCGTAGCGGCTGTTGATACCAACACACCACATGCCAGCCATGCATCAAGACGCACCATAGATCTCTCCTAAGAACGATGCACGCCAGAATACTCCTTGAAAATAAAAAGCCTCT
Organism: Edaphobacter sp.; assembly: GCA_035656355.1. Lineage (GTDB taxonomy): Bacteria > Acidobacteriota > Terriglobia > Terriglobales > Acidobacteriaceae > Edaphobacter. The sequence goes on along the minus strand of DASRSR010000146.1, from coordinate 65,220 downwards.
GACCGGAGAATCCAGTCAGAGGCACGTCATTCCATCAGCTAAGTCGATTGCTCAGGGTTATTGCGGAGGCTCTGCCGCCTTCTGCGCTTCTCGGTTTGCCTTGTCCTGCGCCTTATCGGCCTTCTTCTGCTCTTTGGTCGTCATCGCCTTGCGCTTCGCCTTGTCCGCCTTCGCCTGAGCCTTGTCTGCTTTGTGTTGCTGCTTCAGTTGCTCCTGGGTTTGCTTGGTCTGCTCAACATTCGTATTCGTATCGGTCTGAGCAAAACCCACTCCGGCCATCAGGAACGACAACGCAAGCACAGCGGCTGGTTTATAAAATCTCATCGCAATCCCTCCACCTGTTAGGATGCCGATTGCGCAGCCAACGCAGACAGTCACTTCTTTCTCGCCCCCGTTCAATCACGACTTTCAATCCAAAAACCTGTCAAGTCTGGAATAGAGCCAAATCATTCATTATCAACAACATAGAATTGCCGAATTACGATCGCATTTTGCTATCATTAACTCAGTAGTGAGTTTCAAATTCATGGTCTCAACCGGTGTACCAGGTCCAGACCTATGTCTTTTCTTTTGAAGACTTTGGTCCTTAAGTACAGGGGGTGGGGTACCCCTCGTCGGTCCTCCAAATTACACTTTGTCTGCGCACCGTGTAGCATCACTTCCATGCCTCCCACGATGCCCCCCGAAGAAGCAGCGCATACGCATGCGGCCAAGCGTTCTGCCGCACTGCTGTCCGTCTTCGCGGCGTTCATCATTACGCTTCTCAAGCTCCTTACCGGCATCTTTACCGGATCGCTCGGTATGCTCTCCGAAGCGGCGCACTCAGGCATTGACCTCGGTGCTGCAGCCATCACTTTTTTCTCTGTTCAGGTCTCCGACCGGCCTGCTGATGAAGAACACAACTACGGCCATGGCAAAATCGAAAGCCTCTCCGCCTTCGTCGAAACCGTGCTTATGCTCGCTTCCTGCGTCTGGATTCTTACAGAAGCCATTCGCCGCATCCTCTTCCGCCATCACCTGGCACTCACTTTTTCCATCTGGCCCTTCGCTGTTCTTCTGCTCTCCATTACCGTCGATTACTCCCGCTCGCGGACTCTGCATCGCGTTGCCGTTCAGCACAACAGTGAAGCGCTCGAAGCCGATGCCATTCACTTCCGCACCGACATTTGGTCCTCGGTTGCGGTCCTTATTGGCCTTGCTGCAACTTATGCCGGCGAACACTGGCACATTCCTTATCTCGAATTCGCCGACCCGATTGCCGCTATTATCGTCTCCGCGATCATCCTCCACGTCAGTTGGAAGCTCGCGCGCCGCACCATCGATGCCCTGCTCGACGCCACACCATCGGAAACTCGCGCACAGACCCGCCGCGATCTCATTCGCGATCTTGGCGCAATCGACGGTGTGCTTTCCGTTGATCGCGTCCGCACCCGTCGCTCGGGCTCCAACTACTTTGCCGACGTCACACTCGGCATGCCACGCAACCTTACCTTTCAGCGCTCTGAGCAGATCACCGCAGCAGCGACCGCAGCCGTTCAGCGCCATCTTCCCGGAGCCGATGTTGTCGTTCATCCCGTTCCGACTGCTTCACTCGCCGAAAGCATTCACGACCGCATTCGCGCAGTCGCCGCTCGCGACAATCTCACCATCCACGATGTCACCGTGCAGGAGTTCAATCACCAGCTTCACGTCGAGTTGCATCTGGAAGTTAACGAAGCCATGCCATTGCGCAACGCACATACGCTGGCCACAAAGCTCGAATCCGATATCCGCCGCGAGATTCCTGCCATCGCAACCATCCTGACTCATATCGAAAGCGAGCCTGCAACCATCGAGCGCCCCGTTTCGCTTGAGCCTGACCGCCAGCTTGAAGTTCGCCTCCGTCGCGTTGCCGCGGAGTTTCCAGAAGTGCTCGACATCCACGAGGTCATCGTTACCCGCATCGGAGATCGCATTCAGGTCAGTTGCCACTGCACCTTGCCCGACGATCTGCCAATGGCCCGCGTTCACGAGGTCATCACGGCTCTCGAAGACGCATTCAAACTCGACGCTCCTGAAGTCAGCCGTCTGTTTATTCATCCTGAACCCGCAACGGACAACCGGAGTTAATTAGCTAGCTGAAACCTGTATCCTTGAGCTGAGCATGAAGCGCTTCTTCAACATCCTCCTCGGCGCATTAGCGATGCTTGCAGTCGCGCTTGTCTCTGCATTTATCTCCATGCGTCTCGCCATCCACGGCCGCGAGGTCGAAGTTCCAAAGCTGACTGGACTTACCATCGCCGAAGCCAGCAGACAAGCCAGTTCGAAAGGGCTGAGTCTCAACGTCGAGAATCGCTTCTACTCCAACAATGTCGCTCCCGGCGATGTGCTGGCACAATCGCCCGCCGCTGGAGTAACAGTGCGCCGCGAATGGACTGTTCGAGTTACCGAGAGCCTTGGTCCGCAGAAAGTTTCGGTCCCCAATCTTCTAGGCCAAACAGAGCGCCCCGCATCCATTCTGATGCGCCGCCTCTCTCTTGATGTGGGAACAGTTGCACAGTTACCTGCAAGCGCCGAAACTGGAGTCATCCTGGCACAGACGCCGATGCCAAATGCCTCTGGCATCGACCGCCCGCGCGTCAGTCTGCTGCTGAGTGCTCCAGAAGATTCAAGCACGACCGCTTACGTGATGCCATCGCTCACAGGCCTTACTCTCGCCGGAGCAGTAGCACGTGTCAACGCAATCGGCCTGCACATTGGCAGCCTGGAAGATGTAAACCTTCCCGCGCCCACTGCACCCATTTCTACGCCTAACGCTGCAACGGCAAAACCTTCAGGCGCTCCTGCAACGACTTCTGCTCCTTCGTCAACCGCAATGGTCCCACCAGGCACAGTCGTCGATCAAAGTCCGCCTGCTGGTTACCGCGTTGTGCAGGGAGACGCTGTGCACATTACTTTGACGCACTAAAGCAATTCTCCTTTAGGGAACCTCTGAAATTCCCCTTTTTGAAAGGGACGGCCTTCAGGCCGTCCGTAACAGCTACGGAATCAATGGGCTTTAGCCCCTGAGGGTGATGACGATGACTCCAATCAGCTCTCTTGGGCGTAGTGTCTTTCGTCTTTACGGTTCGGCTTCGAGCACAGTCGCAAAGAAACCATCGCAGGGGTGAACTCCGGGCAGAGTTCGCAAAGAGCCATTACGCACAATCGAATTTAGATCAACGCTGCCATTCATAATCTCTGAAGCAGCGAGCTGCTCCAGCAAATCTTCAATTGGAACTCGGTGGACCTTCGCTCCGGCAATGGCCTGTTCAACCAGCTGCTCGCACTCTTCCGGCTCCAGTGAGCAGGTAGAGTAGACAAGCCTTCCACCGGGATTCAACTGCTTCAAAGCCGCGCTCAAAATTGCGCGCTGCCGCACTGCCTGGCGCGGCAGGTCTTCCGGCTTAATTCGATGACGAATCTCAGGATTTCGCGCCAGCGTTCCTGTGCCACTGCAAGGAACATCGCACAAGATCAGATCGAATTTCTGCTCCGCCTGCATTGTCGCCGCATCGGCAACCACACATCGTATCCGCTCTGCGCCATCATATCGGCGAAAGCGGGCTTCGGTCTGTGTCATGCGTTTTGCGCTGATATCGGTTGCGAGAATCTTTCCTTCTGCCAGCCAATGGGCTAAAACCAGCGTTTTGCCACCAGGCGCGGCACAAGTGTCCCAGATACTCTTTGCAGCAGGCGCGGCGACGGCCGCAAGCTCGGCTATCAGGCGCGAGCCATCGTCAATCTGCGGTAAGCCATCGCTTTCGCGGAACCAGACACCGTTTACCGGTTCTCGTTGATCGGCTTCGCATATCTTCAATGCGGTTTCGCGGCCGTACGCAGCAACCCATCGTTCCACTAACCAGGATGGATGGCCAAGCCTTTCAGCAAACGCTGCAACAGACTCAAAGATGCGCTCCGAAGATTTTTTGTTCGTGGCGAACTTCCGCAACACGGCATTAACCAATCCGGTCGCGTGCGCCTGTCCTGCGGCGCGGCACAACTCGACACTTTCGCTCAACGCGGCATGAGGCGGAATACGATCGAGATGCAGCAGTTGAAATGCACCCAGCCGTAGCGCAAGCGCAACCGGTTCGGCAAGCCTTTGCTCCGGTCGTTGCAGCAGGCTGCGAATACGAGCGTCCAGGGCAATCTGCCAGCGCAGCACTCCCATTACCAGCGCGGTCGCTAGTTTTTTGTCCTCGGGCGAAAGCGGGTTCATCCGTGCTGAGTGCAATAGTTCGTCGCTGTGTCCTTTGCCTTCGCCTACGAGCGTGAGAATCTCAAATGCTGCTATCCGCGCAGGTGAAATCTTCGCCGCAACTTTTGGCCCTGTATTTTGTGGTGGGACTGGCTTCTTCATTGGCCGAGCCGTTCGCCGGTTTTAACCTGATAGCCCCGAAGGAACTCTGCTGCGCTCATGCGACGCTTGCCTTCTATCTGCACCTCATCGAACACGAGTGCCGTATTCGCCACGCAGAATGCCATCAACACATCGCCTTCCACAGCCAACGTTCCCGGCTCGCCATGCGAAGAGTGTTGCGCGATGTGCATTTTGTGCACAATCAATTTTTTGCCGCGCAGCATGGTATGTGCGCCGGGCCAAGGCTGAAAGCCACGCCAGCGGTCATAGATGTTCTGCGCAGTCCGCGTGAAGTCGATGCGGCCATCTTCTCTGGTCAAAATCGGCGCAAGGGTTGCCAACGAATGGTCCTGCGGCTGACAGAATAGAGAACCTTCAGCCAGGCCGCAGAGCGTCTCCACCATCAACTCTGCTCCTACCGCTGCCAGATCTTCATAGACGTCAATAGCAGTCTCTTCCTGGCCAACAGGAACAGCCTTTGCCAAAAGCATGTCGCCGGTGTCCAGCCCAGCATCGAGCCGCATGGTTGTGACGCCGGTAACACTTTCACCATTGGCAATGGCCCACTGAAGCGGCGCCGCTCCGCGATACTTCGGCAGCAACGATCCGTGGAGGTTGATGTTGCCGTGTTTTGGCAGGTCGAGCATCCATTGAGGAATGATGCGGCCATAAGCAACCACAAGAATCGCATCGGGACGAACGTCTTCTAATTGCTGGCGAAATTCAGCATTATTTTTGATCTTCTCCGGCTGGACCACGGGAATATCGTGCCGCATGGCCGCACGTTTTACCGGAGAAGGTTGAACCTCCATGCCACGGCCAGCAGCGCGGTCAGGTTGCGTAACGACAAGCGCCACATCGTGACCAGCAGCGATTACCGCTTCAAGCGTAGGGACGGCGAATTGAGGAGTGCCGCAAAAGACTAATTTCAAGGCTCAATCTCGCTTAGGAAGCTGCTCACCACTCGCCATTCTTTTGCATCTTCTTGATCTTGCGCATTATCAGGTCGCGCTTCAGGCGGCTGAGATGATCGATAAATAGGATGCCATTCAGATGGTCGATCTCATGCTGCATGGCACGAGCCAGTAGTTCTTCGCCTTCCATCTCGATCTGCTTTCCTGTCACGTCCTGCGCCCGCACCTTTACCCAGGCAGCCCGGCTTACCTTTTCGCGAATTTCAGGCAGGCTCAGGCAGCCCTCTTCTTCCAGTTGCTTGCCTCTGCGATCGATGATCTCTGGATTGATGAGCACAACCTTTTCATCTGGATTCTTCTTAAAGCTACAATCGATGACTGTAACACGCTGCGAAAGTCCGATCTGCGGCGCGGCTAGACCGATGCCTTGCGCCGCGTACATCGACTCGAACATCTCCTCGACCAGCGTCTTCAGCTTCGCATCAAAGACAGTTACATCTTCGCCGCGTTTGGAAAGAACCGGCTCTGGCCACTTTACGATCTGATGTATCTTTGCCACGTCAGTACGCTCGAATCTGCTCACAATAGCCGTTGAAATTACGCTGCATCTCACGCAGCGAGTCGCCGCCAAACTTCTCAATCACCAGCCGGGCAACTGCCAGCGCGACCATGGCCTCTGCCGCCACACCAGCGGCTGGCACCACGCAGACGTCGCTGCGCTCGTACGCCGCTTTTACCGGCTCGCGCGTCTCGAAACTGACCGAGGCCAGCGGGCGCCGCAACGTCGAGATTGGCTTCAGATAACCGCGCACCACAATGTCTTCTCCATTTGAGATGCCGCCCTCAATACCACCGGCGTTATTCTGCTCTCGCGAGAATTTCGTAAAGCCTTCACCCTCGTACCCGATGGCATCATGTACGGTCGATCCGAGCGATTCTGCCGCTGTGACTCCACGGCCAATCTCGACAGCTTTGACTGCCTGCAGACTCATTACCGCCTGAGCCAACAGACCATCCATACGCTCATCCCAGTTGGTATGTGTGCCGACTCCAGGAGGCAACCCGTGAACCACAACCTCAAAAACTCCGCCGATGGTGTCGCCCGTGCGCAACACGGCATCAACCTCGGCCTTCATGGCGGCTTCACTCTCAACGTCAACACAGTTCAGCAGCACTTCATCTTTTGCCTGCAACGCAACAATCTCGTCCCACGTTACCGGCCGCGAAAGCTCTGCCTTACCTACGCGGATAACATGGCTTGCGACTCCTACACCCAACTCCTTGAGTAGCAGCTTTGCAAATGCGCCGGAAGCAACACGTGCAGCGCTTTCGCGTGCACTAGCCCGTTCAAGAACATAGCGCGCATCCTTAAAGTCATACTTGAGAGCACCAGCAAGATCGGCGTGGCCGGGACGTGGCGAGGCGACTGCCTTATGTTTTGCAGGATCCCCCTCTTCCACGGGAAGGATTTCGGTCCAGTTCTTCCAATCGTTGTTGGCCAGCGTCATGGCAATGGGAGAACCGATGGTCTTTCCATGTCGTACTCCGCTGAGCACATGCGCTGTGTCGCGCTCAATGCGCATACGACCGCCTCGGCCATAGCCCTTCTGGCGACGCCAAAGTTCGCGGTTAATAAAATCCAGATCGACGGGGACGCCCGCAGGCATTCCACTTACCATGGCCACCAGGCTTTCGCCGTGGCTCTCTCCCGCTGTTGAAAATCGAAGCATTTCCCTCACTAAAACAGCGCAAGCCATACCGGCGCCGTAACTTCGATTGTAACAACGGTGAAGCTAATTAATGGATCGAGACGGACGTCGCGCTCGTACTGGCAAGCTGCTGAGACGGCGGATAGAGCAGCCAGTCTGCCCGTGTCATGGGCTGCGGATGGTCCTCATTACCGGGCTTTGAGAGCAGTATCTGGTAGATGCTGATCTTCGCTTTACGAAAAGCCTCCGCAGAACCCGCCATGTAGAGCCGCCAGATGCGATAAGTCTGCATGTCAACATAGTCGAGCAGTTCGCGCTTGCACTGTTCCAGCCTATCAACCCATCCATGCAAAGTGCGCTCGTAGTGCTCACGCAGACATTCGACGTCGCGAAGCTCAAATCCGGCGTTCTCAGCCTGCGTGGTTACCAGCGGCAAAGTGGCGAGTGCAGTATCAGGAAAGACATACTTGCGAATAAAGGATGGTCCCTGTTTTTTGAACTCTTCCAGAGAAGAGACAATGCCATGGTTGAGAAATGCGCCGCCGGGCTTGAGCAGCTTCTTTACTGTGTTGAAGTACGTCCCTAGATTCTGCCAGCCGACATGCTCGAACATACCGACGCTAGAAATCTTGTCGAAGGATGTCCTTGCCGGGTCAAGCTCCCGGTAGTCGCACAGGCGCACCTCGCACTGCGAGCTTAGCCCCTCTTTCTCGATACGCTGTTGCGCAAAGGCAAGCTGCTCTTTGCTCAGAGTAATACCTGTTGCATGCACACCATAATGTTTGGCGGCATGCATAATCAGGCTTCCCCAACCGCAACCGATATCGAGCATACGGTCGCCTGGGTTGAGACGAAGTTTCCGGCAGATAAGGTCAAGCTTGTTGCGCTGCGCCTCGTCGAGACTTTCGCTGTTGCGGCAAAAGTAGGCACAGGAGTAGACCATCGTCGGCCCAAGCCATGGGGCAAAAAACTCCGGAGGCTTGTCGTAATGGTAAGAGATAGCCTCTTTATCCCGTCGCAGGCTGTGGATGAAAAGATCATCGATCTTATACTCCAACCGGCGGAATGCATTAATCGCGGAGAACACCATGCGCCGACCGTAGAAAGGGCCATCTTTTCCATGAGCATGATTGAAGATGAAATCGGCAAACTCAAACATCGCGAAGATGTCGCCATCTACATCAATGTCTCCGCGGACGAACGCGTCTCCGAGCGTAATTTCATTGGGATCCCACAGAATCGTCTTTAGCGCATCCAGGGATTTGATCGTAACCGTAAAGTGCGGAGTGCCTGAGCCGTACTTTGCGGTCGTGTCGTCCCAAAGACGGAGTTCGAAAGCAGGTCCGTGATAGACCTCAAGCTCGTGGTTAAGTCCGGAATAGAGTTTGTGAGAAAGAGCGTCAGTTCTGGCAACCGCTGGCATGGATAATGCCCCCGAGTGATCGATTTCCGATGACAATCATTTCGATGCCGTTTTAATTCCGGTCGATGCTCAAAGTCAAATTACTCTTTCAGAAATCCTCGCGAGTCGAGCAATGGACGGTCCATACTGCGAACCCATTCGGTCGTCTCGCCGCGCGGCCTTCCACTCGCCTCCGCAGCGGCAAACTCGTTTCGCAGCGTCTGCATCTTTGCCTCCAGGTCATCCAGCACATTCAGCAGCAGTGCCTCCGGCGTCATCGGCAGCTTAGGGGAGCCAAACTCATACTTGCCGTGGTGACTTAAAATCATGTGCTCGACCAATAGGCGCAGCTTGTCAGGGAACGGCTCCAGCGTGCTGACCTTTTCGGCCAGCATTCTCTGGCCAATGCTGATATGACCGATTAATTGACCTTCGACGGTATAGCCAAAGCTGCTTTTCCATTGCAGCTCGCGGATCTTGCCGATATCGTGCAGAATCGCTCCGGTCACCAGCAGGTCGGGGTCAACCTCGGGATAAAAGGGCGCGGTCGCACGGCACACACGCACCAGAGTAACAACATGCTCCAACAATCCCCCAAGCCAGGCATGATGAAGCCGCTTCGCCGCCGGAGCACTGCGGTATGCTGCGCCAATGGTCTCGTCGTCGAGAAAGGCAAAGACCAGTCGCTTGAGATCATCATTCTTAAATTCCGCGACATAGCTCCGCAACTCAGTCCACATGGCATCGATGTCGAAGCGGGTAGCGGGGAGATAGTCCGCGGGGTCTATCTCGCTCTCAGCAGCGTTGCGCATCTTTTGTAGAGTTATCTGGAATCTGCCGTCGTATTTGCTGATCTGGCCCTGCACCTTGACGTAGCAGCCTTCCGAGCAATGCGTTAGAACATCGGCAAACTCGTCCCACATACGCGCCGGCATGTCTCCGGTCTTGTCGCTCAGTACCAATGCGAGATACTGGCCACCCATTTTCCTCTCGCGAACTGAAAGCGACGAGAGCGCGAAGTAACTGGTTACCACTGTATTTTCGAACTTCGCGGCATCTGCAACGAAAAAGTCTTTCATGTTCATCAAGCATACCTTGACGCTGCAAATGAAAACGCGAGAGCCGAAGCTCTCGCGTCCATCAGTCTGATTCCCGCTATTGTTGCGGCGTAGTTGCGGGAGGAGGAGTTGTTGGAGCTGGAGGCGGAGTCGAAACCAGCGGACTCGATCCAAGCGACGGATTCACCGTTGGTGCCGGTCCTGGAGGAGGTGTCTTCGAGGGTGCGGGTCTGTTCTCCAGCCGCTCCTTCTTCGCCCCTTTCACCTTCTTCTTTTTCTTCTTCTTTGCGGTGTCGCCATTCAGACCAAGAGGAGCTGCCTGTTCCTTCTCAGTCGCGCTTTCCTGGGCCGTAATTGGAGCTGGCATGGAAGCTGCTTTCTCCTTGGCCTTCCGCTCCTTGGCAGCCTTCTTCTCCGCCTGAACCTCTCTGTCACGCTCAGCATAACGCGTCTTCTTCTTCGGAGGAGGCGGAGGCGTCAGCGGATTGACTTCGTTGTCCTGGGCGCTCTCATAGCTCGTCATCGCTGCACCGGGAGCAGTTGAACCACCGGGAATTGCACTGGCCGAAGCCGCACCTGCACCCACGTCATTACCAACCGCAGTCTGCTCAGGACCAGGTGGCAGAGCGTTGCGAGGAGCCTGACCGAAGCGAATCTTTTCTTTCTTAATCTTCTTCGGCTTGTGCTTCTTGCCATTGCTTGAGGTCTCTACCAGAGCCGCTGTTCCGGTTGCTGCAGCCGTCGGAACCTTCTTGGCAGAGGCGAAGCGTCCATTGGTGCTCTCAAACCGCTGTTTCTGATGCACTGTCTTCTTCTTCGGTGCGGGCGGCTGGTAAGCCGTAAATATTGGCTTGGTCTCATTGGGGCTCGCGCCAGAGTCTACAAAGCCAGGTGCAATGTCAATAAAGGCATCCTCGCGCAGTTTGGTCAGATAAGCGCGCAGCGCCGGCTGCAACTGCTGCATATAGATCGCTTCCTGCACCTGTGGCTCAATGTCTTTTAGTGGCGGAGTACCGGCATCCTGATGTTCCGTAACCTTCAGAATCACGAAGCCCTGACGTGTGCGAATCGGTGCAGTCGACTGGCCTGGCTTCAGATCAAAGGTCTGGTCTTCCAGCACCTTTGCCAGAGCACCACGTTTGTATGTTCCCAGGTCACCACCCTGTGAAGCCGTTGAGCCGCCGGAGTATTGCTTGGCCAGGTTTTCAAACTTATCTCCGGCCTTGATCTTGGCTTCAATATCGTCAGCCTTTGCCTTCGCCTGCGCCACAATAGCATCGCTGGCATCGGCTGGCGTCGGGATCAGAATTTCGCTGAGCCGTACCTGCTCCGGCTGAGCGAAGTCCTGCTTGTGAGCGTTGTAGTAGGCCTGCTCCTGCGCATCCGTCATCTGAATGCGGCGGCCTACCTCATCGCGTACAACTTGCTGAGTAATGATGTTGTTGCGAATGCTGGCCTTGAAATCGGCAAAGGAGAGGCCCTGCTGCGCCACAGCCTTTTCCAGCGCTTCCATTGAATCCAGATGGTTCTGCTTCCGGATCATATCCAGCCGCCGAATCACCTCTGCGTCCGCATTCAGCCCCAGCTCCTTGCCCTTGGAAAGCAGAAGTTGCTGGTCGATCATGTCGCGCAGCAGGTCTTTCTGCCGTTGCTCGGCCTCGGCTGGAGTGGCGTTGGTCTGCTGCAACTCGCGAGCAAGTTCCTGCTCAGCCCGCTCCACATCGCTGCGGCTGATGATCTGATCGTTAACACGAACAACAACATCCTCAACCACGGTGCCATTCGGTGTAATCGGCGTCGGCGTCGGCAGCTTAACGTCAGGGAGAGAAGCCGGTACGCTGATAGGACTTTGATAGCGGGGGGCCTGCGCCACTCCCGGCAAAACCAGCACGGTAAGACCAGCCACCACCGCAAACTGCGAAATTCTAAAGGTCATCGTCACTCGTTATCTTCAATTAACATCTGCGGTTCACTTTCCGCATGGAACCGCCATTGCCTCTTTGACTTCCTGCAATCCTGTACGGTATCCGATTCCTCATTCTAACTGCCCGGAACCCATCTAGCGAATCGGTATTGGCCAAGCAGTCGCTTACCTGCCAATGCTATACTCCGTCCAACGAGGGCGTGCAGACGATTATGCCTTCGTGTGCATATTTTGCACTGCGTTTTGCCCTTTTTGAGGTTACCTAAGCCCATGGCTCCCCGCACACGTCGCGCACTGTTCATCGTTACTCTTTTTCTCGCCAGCTGCGCCGTCCTCGGCACGTTTATCAATCAGAAAGTAGCGGCACAGTCGGCTACCGACGAATCTACGCTGCGCGACTCGCTCCATAACTTTACTGATGTCTATGCGCTAGTCGAGCAGAATTATGCCGAGCATCTGGACTCCGACAAAGTAGATAAAGCCATCTATGACGGAGCCATTCCGGGCATGTTACATACCCTGGACCCGCACTCCAGCTTCTACGATCCAAAGGCCTTCGCCCAGATGCGTGAAGACCAGCACGGCAAATATTACGGCGTCGGCATGATGATTCAGCCTCAGCCTGACCCCACCGCCAAGAATGGCATGAAGATTGTAGTTGTGACACCATTTGAGGGGGCCCCTGCCTACAAAGCCGGTATACGGCCCGGCGACGTCATTGAGGCCATCGATGGCAAATCTACTGACGGCATGGATTCAGTAGCCGTCTCCACCTTGCTGAAGGGACCGAAGGGAACCCAGGTCTCCGTCACAATGGGTCGCGAGGGCTCACCCAAGCCTCTAACCTTCAACCTCGTCCGCGCTGAGATTCCACGTTATTCGGTTGATCTGGCATTCATGATCCGCCCCGGCGTCGGCTATATCCATATCACCAACTTTATGGAGACCACCAGCCGCGAAGTGGGAGATGCGCTGGATAAGTTCGGGCCTATCAACGGCCTTGTACTCGATCTGCGCAGCAACCCCGGCGGTCTGCTGAATGAAGCCGTCGGCGTAGCCGATAAATTCCTGCAAAAGGGCCAGATTGTCGTCTCACAGAAGGGCCGCGCCTTCCCTGATCAGGTCTACCGTGTCAATCACGGAGAAGAGGGCAAGAAGTACCCCATTGTCGTTCTGGTCAACCGCAACACTGCATCGGCCGCCGAGATCGTCTCCGGCGCACTGCAGGACCATGACCGCGCTCTGATTGTCGGCGAGACTACCTTCGGCAAAGGTCTCGTCCAAACTGTGTTTCAGCTCAGCGAGAATACTGGTCTTGCCCTGACCACCTATCACTACTACACGCCGTCAGGACGCTTGATTCAACGTAATTACAATGGCGTTTCGCTCTATGACTACTACTATGTGCGCGATGATGCCGCCAAGCCCGACAAGAGCAACCAGGAAGTCAAGCTCACCGACTCAGGCCGTACTGTCTATGGCGGTGGAGGCATTACGCCCGATGAAGTAATCCCGGAGATAAAGGCAAATAACTTCCAGGGCGATTTGCTTCAGCACTATGCCTTCCGTAATTTCAGCGCTCATTATCTGGCCACCCACACCATCAATAAAGACTTTGTGGTCGATGACGCTGTCCTGAAGGACTTCAAGGACTTCCTGAAGACGCAGCAGGTGGACTACACCGATGCCGACTTCAACGGTGTTCTCGACTGGATCAAAGCAAACATAAAGAGCGAGCTCTTTACGTCGCAGTTCGGGCAAAGCGAGGGACTGAAGGTCCGCGCAGAATGGGACCCGCAGATCGCTAAAGCGGTTTCCTATCTGCCCGCTGCGCAGGCCCTGGAAGACCGTCTTGCTGACTCGCAAAAGACGGTCGTTGCCAATCGCTAAGGGATTTTGTTCAGGATAGGACTACGAGTTTTTGGAGCGGGAGACCGGGATCGAACCGGCGACATTCAGCTTGGGAAGCTGACGTTCTGCCACTGAACTACTCCCGCTTTTCGTCTCGATTATACCTTGCTGAAAGCTGTTGCGAAGAACGATAGTGCTCCTCGCTCTTCATCACCTATTACGCAGCAACGCGCAGTTCTTCATAACTGACGAGGGTCAATGTACGTAAATGGGAGCCGTGATGCCTGCTTCCACAAGGATTGCAGACTCTGCTATTACAGCAAGAAGCCCGGCATCAATGCCGGGCTTCTTGCTGTATCGATCAGCTTTGAACTACTGAACTATTAGAAATAGACCTTCGCTGCAAGCTGAATGACGCGCGGGCCACCAGGTCCAGTTGGTCCGAAGGCCGCAGTTGGCTTCCCAAAGTTTGAGCTCTTGGATATCGAGAGCGGCGTAAATCCCTTCTTGCTGTCGTAAGTAGGCAAAGCGACACTTGCGCCGTAGTCGCGTGAAGAGATATTCGGGTGGTTCAGAATATTGAAGAACTCACCACGAAGCTGGATATAGCGACCCTTGCTCGATTCGCCAATCGGAAAATTCTTGAAGATCGACGAGTCCCAGGTAACCATTCCGCCCTGACGAATGCTGCCAGGATTTCCCGTCATTGGATGCCCAATCGTCGGGAGCAGCAGATTCCCCTGCGAATCCACTCCTACATAGGCTGGTGGAGTCTTGCTGTATTGCGATCCACCAGTGAGCTGATTCGCTGGAGAATAAAGCGTGTTCCTGACCGGAACGCCGCTCATCATGTTCGCCAGCCCGGAGAGTTGGAAGTTGTCTGTCACATAGCTCAGCCAGTGAGGTCCGTTGAAGCGCTGCGTGAAATTCGGAAGATCGTACACGTAGTTGATCGCCCCAACGTGCCTCCGGTCGTAGCTTGCAACTCCATAGCTGTAGAGACGCGGGTTGAATGGATCGACGAAGCTCTCATCCGCGCTGGATGTCGTCAGCGTCTTGGACCACGTATAGACGCCGCCAAACGTCAGCCGGTTTGCAAAGCGCCGCTGTACCGAAACCTGAAGACCGTTGTAGTTCGAAGTACCGTCAAATTTGTAGTACTCCATCTGGCCGTATCCCTTGTAAGGAGAGAGATAGTTCTGAGCGTACGCATAACGCCCGCTGAAGCTGTAGCCTGCGGCCGCATACTCCGGCGGCAGATTCGGCTCCACGGCCGGAACCACGCCACCGGGGAACTTAGAGGGGTCTTGCGCCGCACGGGTGAATGTCGTGCCATACGGAATGGTATTGAGGTCGCGAGCAGTGACAAGATGCCTGCCGACAGTGCCAACGTAAGCAACATCAAGCGTCACGCCTCCGGCAATCTCGCGCTGCACACCAAGGCTGTAGCTATAGACCGACGGCACCTGACCGGATTTATCTGCACCATAGATACCGTTCAGTACACCAGGATTGGATTGCGCGGCCGTCGATATATCGGCAATTGTGCTGTAGCTAATCGAGGGGCTCTGGACAAGTGCTGGATTGCCGAAGACCGTATTGAAGACCAGGTTTCCCTGTTCACGATCATGCGATGTGCCGAATCCGCCACGCAATACCCCTTTGTGATCTCCGAAGATGTCGAATGAGAAGCCGACACGAGGCTCGGGCATAATCCCCTGGCTGTTCCATCCACCTTTCGGCAAAGTACCATTCTTCGAATAGGTCATACCGTTCAGGCGATTGCCCGAGTTCGGTACGATGCTTCCACTCGGAGTAATCGTAACCGCGTTAGCCGGATCGTATGCAGACGGTGTAAAGAGTGCAATCTGGTTTCGGGCATCATACTGCGGCGGAATATAAACAAAGCGCACACCATAATCCACCGTCAGACGAGGTGAAATCTGCCATGTATCCTGCGCATAAAACTCAAGCTGGTTGTAGCGGAAATAGCCGGTCGGGCGCGAGCTGGATTGATTGAAGCTGTTGAAATAGCCCAGCAGCGCACTTGCAAATGGAGAACCGCTATTGCCGGTTGTTGCAGTCTGGCATCCCGCCGATCCTGTACAGTTGCTGTTGAAATTGAACTGACTATTTGAATTACCCCAGGCAATCTGGTCTTTACGCGCCCGCTGATAAAACACGCCAAACTTGAAGGTATGGCTTTGTTTGCTCCAGGTCAGGTTGTCGTTGGCATTAATTGTCGTCGTCGCCTGATGCCACGGAGTTGCACCGAAGTATGTGGAAGGATACTTCTGACCATTGCCACTGAACGAAAAATCTGGAATCGAGGTCGTCGGTGTTACCGGGAACAACAGCGGCAGATTGATATTGTTTGCACCGACAGAGATGTTTCCATTAACGCCCTGAATACGCGAACTGTAAACGCTCGGTCCGATGCTAACTTCGTTCAGCAACGTAGGAGTTAGCGTGCTGGTCAAATCGACCGAAAGATTCCAGCCGGGGGCTTTGTTGACGCACCCACCCTGGAACTGTAATGACCCCGAACATGTCAATCCACCAAATGCACCCACAGGCCCGGTCTGTGTGTCCTGATTTTTGATAAAGCGGGCAAAGATACGCTCAGATGGAGAAATCTGATAGTCGACACGGCCAATGTACTCTGTACGCGGATGCGAAGTCGAAAGTGGGTCCTGCCGGTTGTAAGTATTGTTGTTGTTTACATTCGGCAGTGGGTAAAGACTCAGAATCTTTGAAACCTGCGCAAATGCCGCCTGCTCCGCGGGAGTCAGACTCGCCGGATCGATCTTGTTTCCGGCAAACTGCACACCAGTCGCAGGATTGAAAATCTGAAGCGGCGTCCCTGTACTGTCTACACTCTGCGAGAAATCACCGGTCCGCTCAAGAGCGGTTGGCGTACGATACTGAGCGATGGATGCCGGCACAAACTGCCGATAAAATTCATTGGAGAAGAAGAAGAACAGCTTGTCTCGCTTAATGGGACCACCGATCTGATAACCGAAGGTGTTATAGCGAAACTTCTGCTTGGCCGTGCCGTTATGATTGCTCACCCAGTCGTTGGCATTCATGCCATCGTTACGGTGGAAGAAATGCACATTTCCGTGAAAGTCGTTTGTACCGCCACGCGAGGTAACAACAATCGAACCGCCGCCTGCTTTTCCAAATTCGGCAGCATAGTTTGAGGTAAGCACCTTAACCTCGGCAATGGCATCGGTGTTCATCGTCACCTGGGTGCCACCGTTATTTCCTGTATCCACGTTTGAAGCGCCATCCAGCGTGAACTCATGCTGGTTGGTACGGGTTCCATTAACGCTATAGGTATCAAGGCCGCCCGTGCCGGAAACAGCAAAGGCTCCGCGACCCGAAACGCCTGGAATTACGCGGAGAATATCCAATACATTTCGACCATTCAAAGCAATATCATTCAATTGCTTGCCGGTAATCAGGTCCGACCGCTCGCCGGAATTTGCCTGGATCTGGAGTTGGCCGGTATCTGCCGTTACAGTCACGGTCGTTGCTTCAGCTCCAACATTCAGGGTGATTGCACCGGCATTCAGCTTGTCGGCCGAGCTAAGGACCACGCCATCCTTCTGGACCGTTTCAAACCCTTTCGCCTTAATCGTAAGGTGATACGTCGCTGCTGGCAGGTTGGGCAAAGAGAACGTTCCGTTCCCGCTCGAGGTCACCGTCCGGTTCACACCAATGCTGTCCGCTGTAGCTGTAACCGTAGCTCCGGGAATTACAGCACCAGTGGAATCCTGCACGGATCCCAGAATTGTTCCCGATGTCACCTGGGCGCTCAGGGACAATGAACAGCCCAGCGCAATCACCGCGACGGCAACAAATGCGAGAAACAGATGGGTATATCGAGCGCGGGGAGTAGACCCACTTTCCAAGTGCCACGCTGCTCTCTTATTGCCTGTTTCGTTGAGATAAGTTATTTCGCAAAATCTGGCCAAGCTAAGCCTCCCTTAGAACTTCAGCAGTAACGGCTTCCGCAAAAGCAGATAACCGATTTACCTTCAAAGACAAACGTTTGTCTAATAGCGCTGCAACTTCGCTAGCTATTCTGCTGGATGGAGATAACTTTAGTCAAGCTCTATTTTTATATTTCAATGGGAAGTTTATGCGTAACACATTCAGGGAATCTGGTGGGGCTGAGCGGGATCGAACCGCTAATCTCTTCGTTGTGAAACAATGACCAACGGACTTTCAACAACTTGGTTCAAGCCAGCCCACACTCTTGCTACTCTCCTTAGGGCCCTGTCAGCGCCTAAGCGCAGCCTTCGGCTCCCAATGAAAGATGAGTTCTATTCGCCATTCGTTAGCAGTTCACCATACGCCCCACCACATACGAGAACTTAAGACAATACAGGAACCGGTGTAGCAGCGACAGGAACGTCTAAATCTTCAGCGACACGAGCGAAGGCACTGTTGATGGTGTCTGTGGTGTTTCTTGACGCGATGTGAAGCCGCCGAGTCGCTTTTGAAACCGTCTGACACAACCTGTACTTGTTGGCAACGGTTTCCTTGGCACGAAAGATTAGTTCTGAGCGCATATATTCTCCGATTCATTTCGGCGTCTCAGGCTAATGTTCTGCTGACTCGCGGGTTAACTGCAATTTTGAAGCAATACCACTAGTGTACGCCCTTTCAACTAGACGTTGCCCCTCACCCAACTCAGTGGAATCTAGAGCCTGCTTGCTACCTTCTTATTGTTCCCTGATTTTCTTTGTAAGTTATTGTTTTCTTTGGTGGAGCTGAGCGGGATCGAACCGCTGACCTCCTCGTTGCGAACGAGGCGCTCTCCCAACTGAGCTACAGCCCCCCACCATCAACGCACGCCGCACTCGCATTGGCGGGGGCGCGCAGAGTCAAGTGTAACAGTAAGCAGTCCTTCGCTCAAACTCGAACCGCTTCCACTTCTCCCGTCACCGCAGTCCCCGCGGCTAACGGCTTTTCTACCACATGCCAAAGCTCGCCCGCGTCTTCGACAACTGCCAGCACCGGCACTCTTAGCTTCACACCGCTGGGTGCAATTGCCTCCAGAGCGCCAACATCGCCCACGCGAAATCCCGTCTGGTCCAGTGTCATCTGCCAGCGCTGCTTCCCTGCTACCCGCGACTCCTCGCGAATATCCACCACAACCGCCGCAAACTTCACACCGCTTCCTGTACTCACTGCAACGCTCCAAGCTGTTTCACATCATCCAAACGCCCCACCGGATACAGCCCTACACGGTTTGCTGCAAACCACGGCGAGCGGTCGTAGAAGAACTCCAACCGTGCATGGGCATCGCCTGCAAACTTCGGATCGTTGGCAATCTTCTTCTCAAACTCCTGCTTTAGCTTCGGGTCTTTTGCCATCATCTCTCGTGCCAGGGACTCCAGCACATAAGCCTCGCCGTACTCCTTCTGCTCAAAGATCGAATCGAAGAACCCCCACTGCATTGCCGAATCCGGTGCCGCAGGCTCCAGCCACTCTATTGCTACCTTCGACAGCCTTTGGTTCAGTTGCACCACAGCTGACCCCGCCGGAAAACTCATCTTCTGCCGTATCAGCACACAGCTTCCGAACTTGCCTGGATCGTGCGTCGCCTCGCCATTGAATGTCGGATGCCGCCCTTCAAATGGCGGCTCCTGCCACACCATCCCGGCGCACTGGTAAGTCTCTACATCTCCCGTCCATGGTTTCATCGTGCGTTGCATCACAACCTGGTGCGCAGCCAGCACATCGATCACATCCTTCCACTGTGCCGGAATAATGTATGCCGCAGGTGGAACCGTCTCTGCCGTCACCTTATATCCCGTCTGCAACGGGAGCGAGACGTTCCACGGCTCATGCGAATACTTGATCCACATCGCCCCCGAAACCGCGCTTAGCTCTCGTGTGTACTTGTATCCATGAAACAACACTGGAGTCGTCTGGCCGCCCCATCCCACTGCCAGCGGAAACTTCACGTTGCTCAGCGGATGCGCCCCTAGCTCCTCAGCTTCTCGATCTGCCGCGGCGTTCAATGCAATCAGCTTATCGGCATCACGATTCACCAACTCCATCAGACCCGCAAGGATCTGGTAGTTCCCCGTCACACGCGTCTTGTAATCCTTCAGCATGTGCAGCTCAACCAACATCGATGGACGGCCTTCCAAAATCATGTAGCCAGTGGAAAACCTCGGTGGATCGTCATTGAACGCCAACCCCTGTGCCGGATCGGTGTCGTTGACCAGCGTGATGTAATTTGGAAACGCCAGATGTCCATGTGAATCGACGTATTTCTCCAGCGTTGGCGTCACCACATCATCCACCCACTTCACCGTTCCATCCGGAAGGTTCGGTCCATCGTCAATGGTGAAAGTCACGTCGTATTGATAATCTGCGCCGTCGGTCACATGATCATCGACAAAAAAGTCCGGCAGCCAGCGATGAAACATCGCCATAAATGCGCGCGTCTCCGGTGCGTCTGCTTTCAGGTAATCACGATTCAGATTAAGGTTCGTGCCATTTCCCCGCCAACCCATCTCCGCCGGACCGTTCTGATTGATGCGGTTATAGGGACTGCGCCGCTCATGACCGTCGGCGTTATACATCGGGATAAAGACAAACACTGCGTGCTCCAGCAGCGCGGCCTTCGTCTTGTTAATCACCATGTCGCGCAGCAGCGCCAGGCACGCGTCCTTGCCGTCCATTTCTCCCGCGTGGATTGCATTTTGCACCAGCACAATCGGCCGCTTCGCCGCATGAATCACTGCCGGATCAAAAACCCCATCGCGTGACGCAATCACAATATCCAGATCGCGTCCTTCGCCGGTCTTGCCAAAAGATTCAATCTTTACCTGTCCCGGAGCGGCCGCCTGCACTCGTCGCAGGTAAGCCATCGTCTCGTCGTAATTGGGAGTCGTCGCATAACAACTCTTCTCCGCTGGTGTCATCCACTGCGCGTCACCTTGCGGCACGCAGGCTCCTGTCTGCACGGGACGCGGTTGCAAACTGACATCTGCCACTGTCTGCGCCACGGCTCCGGCCGATCCCAGACACAAAACCAACGCAGCAAGCCGCACGAAAGAGATCAAAGTCCACCATCCTTAAAAATCGGAGCCGTCGCACCAATGTTCTTAAGTCAGATCGCCTGTATCAAAGGCCGGCCGCTTCCGTCCCAGTGCAGAGGTCTCCCTGACCCCCTCCACTAAGCTCTCAACTACCTGATTCACCTCGTCCACGTCCGCCGTTGCCGCCAGCTTCTTCACCGGCTCAGGAGTAGAAAGGCTCTCCAGCAATACCGTCGCATGAGCGACCGCAACATGGTCCTGATTCAATCCTTCCGGTGTCTTGGCCTTGATGCCCACCTCGCCTGGCTTTACGCCCAGCAGTTCCGCTACACGGTCTCGCAACTCGCCTGCAATCGGCACAATCTTGGGCCGCGCCATCACGAGCACCGTATCGATATTGACAATCTTGTACCCTGCCATCGCCACTTCTTCGAGTGCCGTCTTCAAAAAAACGCTCGAAGCCGCGCCCTTCCATCGTGGATCGCTCGGCGGAAAAAACGTTCCAATATCGCCCGCCGAAACTGCGCCAAGCAATGCATCG
Organism: Edaphobacter sp.; assembly: GCA_035656355.1. Classification (GTDB taxonomy): domain Bacteria; phylum Acidobacteriota; class Terriglobia; order Terriglobales; family Acidobacteriaceae; genus Edaphobacter. Next base: position 44,373 of record DASRSR010000146.1, on the reverse strand, counting down.
GTAATTGCATGTAGCAGAACATCACCATCGGAGTGTCCCGCCAGCCCTTCGCTGTGTTCAATCGCCAGCCCGCCAATTACCAGCGGCACCCCCGGCTTGAAGGCGTGCGAATCAAACCCATACCCTATTCTCATACCCATTCCATGTTCCTCAATCCATCGACCGCGGATTTACACGGATCGGCACGGATTTCTTCTTATCATTTTCTAGTATGAACCGTTTGAACTGAGGTCTGGGACCGAAATTCAAAAGCAGGCCAACTTCCATTGCCGTCGCTCGAAGATAATGTAATATCTGGCTCTCGTGAGCCCGGTCGAAAGCCGAGATAGCTTTCAATTCCAATAAAACACAATCATTCACTACGCAATCCGCGCGAAAGTTTCCCACAACCTCGCCTCTGAAATAAACAGGAATCGGCATCTCCACAACCACTTTGAGTCCAACCTGTGCCAGAGCAATCTTCAGAGCCTGCTGATAGACGCTTTCCAGAAAGCCTCCGCCGAGCTCGTTATAAACATCGAAGAACACGCTGAGAATTTTGTCTGTAATCTCAGAATGTAACCCACCAAAACGCCTTCCATCCGTTTTTAGCTCTTCATCCGTGTTCATCCGTGCGAATCCGCGGTCATGCTCTGCAAATAAAACTCCGCCAGCTCAATATCCCCCGGCTGCGTAATCTTAAAGTTTCTCGCCGATCCGGCCACCACTGCCACTTCTATCCCTGCCCGCTCCAGCACGCTGGCCTCGTCGGTTCCGGCGAAGCCATCCGCCTCGGCCTCGCGAAACGCCCGCCGCAGCAAACCGCATCGCGCACCCTGCGGAGTCTGCGCCAGCACCACACGCTCCCGCGGAATCGTTGAACTAATGATCGCCCCATCCGCCGTCCGCTCTACCTGCTTGATCGTGTCTACTGCCGGAAGCCCCACAATCGCCGCGCCATGCTTCACTACCGCATCAATCGTCCGCTCAATCGTCGCCGGATCGATCAGCGGCCGCACCGCATCATGCACCAGTACCACGTCATCCTCGGCGCACTCCAGCGCCGCCAATGCATTACCAACCGACTCCTGCCGATTATCGCCACCCTCTACCAGCTTGATGCGATCGAACAATCCATGCTCCCTCAGTTGCGCATCCAGGCGCTCCTTCTCCTGCGCCCGCAGCGCGATACACACCGTATTCACCTGTGGCACCGCTAGAAAAGCCCGCACCGAGCGCACCAATACCGGCACGCCGCCAATCTCAAGAAACTGTTTCGGTGCTGCTGACGCTCCATGTGCGGCCATCCGCGTTCCAATCCCTGCTGCTGGAAGAATCACAAAAACTCGCATAGGCAACGAAGTATAACAAGATGATGTGCCCGCAGTAAGGGATAGAGCATTTTCCTGACGGTGTAGTCAGGGCCAAATCAGTTCGGGCCGTTTTCCTGCGATGAAAACGGCATGAAATGTTGATTCCAGAATCGCAGTATCAGGAGAAATGCTCTAATAGCCACGTGCCTCAAGCTGCAACCGTATCTCCGGCAGATGAATACAGGCAGCGCCAGCAGGCTCGCGAAGCCGCTGCCGGACGCCTGGATAAGACACATCGTTCCCTGGGAAACCTGCGTCTGCTGCTCGTCGTGATCGCGATCTTTATCGCATGGTGGTCCTTCGTGAGGCATGACCTTTCAGCTTGGTGGCTGCTGTTTCCTGCAGCGATCTTCGTTGGAGTCGCCATCTACCACGCCAGAATTCTTCAACGAAAATCCCTAGCCGAGCGCGCCGCCAACTTTTATTGCAATGGCATCGCCCGTATTGAAGACCGCTGGTCCGACATTGGCCAGCAAGCCCGCCGTAATGATGCCGACGACAGTCTCTACGCCAACGATCTCGATCTCTTCGGCAGCGGCAGTCTCTTTCAGCTTCTCTCACAAGCCAGAACCTGCATGGGCGAAGATACCCTTGCCGGCTGGTTGCTCTCCCCTGCATCGCTTAGCGAAATCGACGCCCGCCATGCCGCAATCGCCGAACTCCGCAATCGTCTCGATCTGCGCGAAGAGATGGCGATCCTCGGCAACGACGACCAAAAGCTTAAGTCCGCAGCCCACCCTCATGCTCTCTCACAGTGGATTGCCAAATCGACGCAATTGCAACGACAGACTCTCCGCTGGGTCGCTCTCCTGCTGGCCGTCCTCGCTGTTGCCAGTGCAATCTTCTGGGCAGAGGCAGGAATCAAATCACCGTTTTTGATCGTCCTGCTCATCGAAGCCTGCATCGCTTTTTCGCTTAAAGAGCACCTTAAAAAAATCTTCAGCGGAGCCGATCGCGCCTTTGCCGATCTGGAACTCCTGTCGTCCCTGCTTGCACGTCTTGAACGTGAAGCATTCCACTCCCCTCTCCTGCAGTCCATTCGGCAGCGGCTACTTTCGCATGACACCCCTGCCTCCCATGCAATCGCGCGGCTCGCAACTGTAGTCCAATTCATCGACTCGCGCGACAACTGGTTCCTCCGCCTGCTCGATGTTCCGCTTATGTACTCCGTGCAGGTGGGTTTTGCCACTGAGTCCTGGCGTCGCACCCATGGCGCTGCAGCTAATTCCTGGCTCAGCGCCGTGGGCGATATGGAAGCCCTCCTTGCCATCGCCGCCTATAGTTATGAGCATCCCGCCGATCCATTTCCGGAATTCATCGACGGTCCGCCCACTTTCCACGCCGAATCGCTCGGCCATCCGCTCATCGCCGCTGCTTCCTGCGTCCGCAACGATGTCAGCATCAAAGCCCCAACCCGGGCATTGCTCATCAGCGGCTCCAATATGTCTGGCAAAAGCACGCTGCTGCGCGCTATTGGCCTCAACACTGTACTCGCCATGGCCGGCGCGCCCGTCCGTGCGCAGCGCCTTCAGCTCACGCCGCTGCACGTCGGTGCAAGCATCCTAGTCAACGACTCACTCCAGCAGGGGAGCTCTCGTTTCTATGCTGAGATCACTCGCCTGCGTCGCATCTGCGACCTGGCCGAACAGCAACCACCGGTTCTCTTTCTGCTCGACGAGCTTTTGCAGGGCACCAACTCCCGAGACCGCCTCACCGGCGCCGAAGCCGTTGTCCGCGAGCTGACCGAAAGCGGAGCCATCGGCCTCATCAGCACCCACGACCTCGCCCTTACCGGCATCCATCTGCCTGCGGGCAGCCTGCGCAATATGCACTTTCAGGATTGCATCGAAGACGACAAAATGAAATTCGACTTCAAACTCCGTGACGGCGTCGTCACCAAAAGCAACGGCATCGAGCTGATGCGTCTGATCGGCTTGAAAGTCTAGTCCGTTATGGATTCCACACCTGACCGCATACTGAAGCGCTATGATCGATGCGTTGAATTCCGGCGGCTACATGCGATTGCTCTTTTCCTCTTTCCTGGCTGTAACCATGACATGCGCCTCTGCTGCGTTTGCGCAGACACCTTCTCTCGACCCGCTTCAGACCGCAGGTTTCTTAGGAACCATACGTGACACGTCAGCGGCGCCTGTACCAAACGCCAAGGTTCGCCTCAGTTCATCCGGGTCTCCTGCCGTCGAGACAAAAACGGATAGCAGTGGCCGCTTCGAGATAAGTGACAGGCCCGGAGATTGTATTCTCGAAGTCGTCTCTCCTGGTTTCAGGATTTACAAATCTTCGATCCATCTCTCCACAGATATACCAAATGTGAAAGAGATAGTTCTCGATTTGGCGGGAGGAAGCAACGTAACTCCGGAGCCTCCTAGATCACCCATCAAAACTCTCGGGGTGCCGCTTGCAAGGACTATGCCGCTGCCATTGATGCCGTCTGAGACCTCAGCCATAACCGGAACCGTCACCGATATTGCGGGTGTACCCATTTCAGAAGCTACGGTTACTCTCAAGTCCAGGAAAGGGCTCTTACTCAAAACCAAAACGGGCCGCGACGGCCGATTCGTAATTACAGCCACGCCTAATGACTACACCCTAAAAGTGGATGCTGTCGGTTTTCTGACGAATAAAGAATCAATTCACCTCACCGATACAACCTCAATCAAAAGAGACACTGTTCTTCAGATAGACCCTAAACGGGCTGGTTATCAAGGTCCCTGCTGCTTCGATCAGCCTTCCATCGAACTGCTCAAAAGCTCAATCACATCGACTCTGCCTCTCAACACAATCCCTTCGCTTAAGCTCCACAGCAGAAATCCGAAAAAGCTCCACTGATGAATTAACGTCGAGTCTGGCATTGGGGAGAAATTCTCCTGTTCTGCCCTGTCGGGTGCTCCATTCAAGCCGCAGCTTTATCGCGCCCTGAATGGGAGAATACAAACCCTGCATTCGCCAATCCTGCATTTCTTCATTTCCATTCCGTAGCATCGGGGCAACGCCTACTCCGCAAAGCGCAGGATCATCTCATTCGTCGGCTCAAACCCATTCCGCTCGTACAGCGGTTTGCCAAACTTCGACGCGTGAAGCGAAACAACCTTAATCCCTCGCTGCCGCGCATCTTCGACCGCAGTTTTCAGCAGACCATAGGCCAGCCCGTGCCCACGAAACTCCGGCGCAACATAAAAGTTCAGCAGATACGCACGAACCGGCTCCGGGTCCATCCAGGTCGGCGGAAAATCCATCAGCAACATGCCTCCGCCTGCCACCGCAACGCCTTCCTCTTCGACCAGCCAGCCCACATAACTTCCGTCTTCCAGCCGTTGACGCACCCATGGAACGAACTTCGCATAGACGATCTTCGTCACTGCTTCATCTGCCTGCCCGGCATCGATAAACATCCTGCAACGCTGATACGCAATCAACTCCGCATCTGCCGGTGTCGCCAGTCTTGTCATGAACATGATTCAAGTATAAGAAGAGATTTCAGCTATGCCCTAAGCAGCTAACATGAATACGATGTCTACATCTTCGCTTGCTTTTGACCGCAGCTCAATCCACCCCGGCGACCGCATCTGCATCGCCGTCTCCGGCGGTGCGGATTCTGTCGCTCTGCTGCTCACCACCCATGCTGCAAATACGGCAAAGCGCGATTCCCTTGGAGTCGGCCTCTCCGCCGCCCATGTTCATCACGGCATCCGTGCAGATGAAGCCGATGCCGACCAGCAGTTCGTCGAAACGCTCTGCTCCCGGCTCGATGTTCCGCTCCATCTTCACCATGCCGATGTTCCGGCACGTGCCGCACAGACCGGCGAAACCATCGAAGAGGCGGCACGTTCCGTTCGCTACGATTTCTTCCGCTCCCTCATCGCCTCAGGCCAGGCCAACTCCATCCTCACCGCTCACACTCTCGATGACCAGGCCGAAACCGTGCTGATGAAGATTCTTCGCGGCGCATGGACCGAAGGCCTCAGCGGCATCCATCCAATTGTTCAAATCTCTGCTCCCCGCCCTGGAAAGATTCTTCGCCCCTTTCTCGCCACCCGCCGTGCAGAGATCGAAGCCTTCCTCAAAGAACGCAATCAGTCCTGGCGCGAGGACTCCACCAACTCCGACACCGTCTATACCCGCAACCGCATCCGGCACGAGCTTCTCCCTCAGCTTCGTCAGTACAATCCCAGCCTTGATCAGACCCTCGCCAATCTCGCCGAGCTCGCCCGCGAAGAAGAGGCTCGCTGGCAAGTTGAGCTTAACCGCCTCCTCCCGCAGGTTCTCCTTCCCGGCAAGCCGGTCCGCGGTGGAGGGCGCTCCGTTAGCACTGCTCCCGGCTCTTCGACCATCGCCATCGAGCTCGACCGCTTCCGCTCTTTCGATCCAGCCCTTCGCCGCCGCGTCCTCCGTGCCGCCGCCCGCCAGCTTGGGGTCCGCCTCAGCTTCGACGAAACCTCCCGCCTACTCGCCCTCTGCGGATTCTTCGAACTCCCTACGGTCGCCGCCCGCACCGGAGTTACACTCCACCTCTCCTGTCAGCTTCGCGCCGAACGCTCCCATCGCGAGATTCGACTCTTCCTTCAAAATTAGAGTAGTTGCTCAGCGCCCATAGAATCAGCTATGCTTGAGCACTTCTTGACAATGCGCCCATAGAATCAGCTATGCTTGAGCACTTCTTGACAATGCGCCCGTAGCTCAGCTGGATAGAGCATTTGGCTTCGAACCAAAGGGTCGGGAGTTCGAATCTCTCCGGGCGCACCACTTTCAGCAACCTACAAGAAACCGCACCTGAGCTTTCCAGGGACGACTATCCGCAGTCTTCACAGGAAGGGATACCTGATGACCAGCATCGCCGCACGACGTGACGCATTTCGCAAGCTGCATGAGGAAGGCTGTTTTATTCTTCCTAACCCTTGGGATATTGGCTCTGCCCGCTACCTTCGCAGCCTTGGGTTCAAAGCGTTGGCGACGACCAGTGGAGGTTTTGCCTTCTCGCATGGCCTGCCCGACGATGGAGCTGTCACCCGCGATCTGATGCTCGCACACATTACCGAGATGGTCGCCTCCGTCGATCTGCCTATCAATGCGGACTTCCAGTCAGGTTATGCCGGTGAACTGGAAGAACTAGCCGAAAACGTTCGTCTCTGCGCACAGACCGGTGTTGCTGCGCTCTCTATTGAGGACTCCACCGGCGACCGCGAAGAACCGATCTTCGAGTTTTCCCGCGCTGTCGAACGCATCAGGACTGCCAAAGACGCAATTCAATCCACGGAACCCGATGTTTTACTTGTTGGCCGGGCCGAGTGCTTTTTACTTGGTCATCCCGACCCGCTCCCGGAAGCCATTCGTCGTCTCGAAGCCTTTGCTGAAGCAGGGGCCGACGTTCTCTACGCTCCTGGAGCCGCAAAACGTGCCGATGTCGAAGCCATCGTCAAAGCAGTCGCTCCAAAACCAGTTAATGTTCTGCTCACTTCCAGCGCAGGACTTAGCATTGCAGAGTTAGCCGATCTCGGCGTTCGCCGCATCAGCGTTGGCTCTGCGCTGGCTCGCGCCGCATGGACCCGCTTTATCCATGCCGCCCGCGAGATGGCGGAGCACAACAGCATGGCCGGCCTCGATAATTCGGTCAACTTCGCAGAGCTCGACGGTTTCTTCCGCAAAGATCTTGCCGGACGCAAGTAGCCACCAATATGCCGAAAAGTCGGCATAATCTGCGAAAATAGAGATATGCCTACGCAGGAGACCATCGCTGTCGCCATGTCCGGAGGAGTCGATTCCTCTGCTGTCGCAGCGTTGCTGCGTTCAGAAGGGCATTCCGTCATCGGCCTTACTCTTCAACTCTGGAACCAGCGCCGTCTGGCTGGCCATGAGGGTATGCCCGAAGCGGTCCAGGGACGATGCTGCTCTATCGATGACGTTTACGACGCTCGTCACGTTGCCGAGCAACTCGGTATCCCCTATTACGTGGTCAACCAGCAGGAGCGCTTCGAAGCCGATGTTGTCCGGCCATTCGTCAACGAATATCTTGCCGGACGCACGCCAATTCCCTGCACTCTGTGCAATAACCATCTGAAGTTCGATCAGCTTCTGATTACGGCTCGTCAGATCGGTGCCGATCGCATCGCGACCGGTCATTATGCCCGCAATCACTTCGATCCGGTCCGCAACCGTTGGATTCTCTCCCGCCCTGCGGATCACGCAAAGGATCAAACATATTTTTTATTTGGCCTTACTCAGGAGCAACTCTCGCGCACTCTTTTTCCTCTCGGCGAAATGGAGAAGCCTTCGGTCCGCAGAATGGCTTCAGACGCTGGACTCAACGTGGCCGCCAAGCCTGATTCGCAAGAGATCTGTTTTATTCCAGGAGGCGACTATAACGCCTTCCTCAAGGCGTATCTCGACGAACAAGGCGAAGATTTACCGGATTCCTCAGGTGAGCTCGTCACAAGTTCCGGCGAAGTTATTGGACGGCATCAGGGTATCCAGAGCTTTACCGTAGGCCAGCGCAAGGGGCTTGGGCTTACCTCGCCTGAGCCGCTTTATGTTCTTGCAATCCATCCGGATAGCCATCAGGTCACGGTGGGTGCTAACGAGGAGTTAATGTCGCGCAACCTGCGGGCGAATCGCATTAACTGGGTATCGATTCCAGCACTGACCGGCGACATGCGTGTACATATCAAAGTTCGTCATCGCCACATACCCGCGCCCGCAACGCTCAGTCCGGCGGCGAATGGCACAGTTACCGCGCTTTTCGATGAGCCACAACGCGCGATCACCCCCGGACAGGCCGCCGTCTTCTATCACGAAGACGAGGTTGTCGGGGGAGGATGGATTTTCTAGTAATTACTTCAATGTGGAGAGCGGTCTAAAGGTCAATGTCGTTGACTTCTGGATAAGTCCGGCCATTCCGGTTATAGCTGCTGTAACCTTTGGGCTTGCCAACCAGAACATCGATTCCAGCTTTGATGCCGTTTACTAGCCCATTAAATTCACGCACCGGCACGCGAATCCCCTGTTGCACCGCGCTGACAATCTCAGAAGCTCCATCCAATACCGAGCTTGCGATCTGATCGGCTTTTTGCGCCTGCACGCGGGCTTTGCTGTTAACCTCACTTAGCGTGGCGTCAAACTCGACCGCTTTGCTGCGGATAATGTTGCTGGTCTCCACCATATTTTCTGCAAGCATCAGCAACTTAGGTGCACAGCTCTCGATGAAATTCTGTGTATTCTCGATAGCAGGAAGGGCCTTATCAATCAAAGGCACCGCTTTGGCACGAACCTCTTCGATGACTGCCAGACCGCGCTTGCGGGCCTTCGCAGCCCCTACTGCCATAACTACCAGTGCGATCGCCTGAACAATCATCGCCAAAGCTACCAGCCCAACAAAGACCATCAGCCATGTAGTGTTTCCAGACGAGATCGAACCTGCATCCTGTAGCCACATCCCCGACAGAAAAAAATGCGCAGCAATCATGCGTTCCCTCTCTCAAGCACACATGCAAAATCACGCGGCCTGACCGAGATCAGACCGCGATGCAACAGTTTACGCTTTGCCTAGATCTTTGGTCGTGCTGGCATAAGCCTGCTTTCCAGCATCAATTGCCGAAGCAACTTTGTCCTGCTGTTCCTGTACCAGGCCCTTGCCCTTCTCGACATATTCGGCCCACTGCGAACGTCCGCGGTCATAATACTCTTTGCCACGATCGACATATTGGCTGACCTGCTCTTTACCCTGTTGCGCGAGTTCGGAAGCGCGCTCGCGTCCCTGCTGGGCCAGAGCAGAAGCCCTGTCTTTAGCGTCCATCGCGCTGGCCACAATATCCTCCCGCGTCTCTTTCCCGGCCTTGGGCGCGTACAGAACACCTATCAGTGCGCCGACCCCCAGACCTGCTAAGAACCAACCCAATCCGCCTACGCTGTTGTCGTTATCTGACATGTTCTCTCTCCTCTTCACAAGATACGGAAATTCGTTCGCCTTATCACTCAATCACTCAGACCGACAGATTCGTTAAAATGCCGGAACATCAAGCATACCTTTTCTCGCCAGATGAGGTTGACGCGACAGCCGTACAACTTCTACGGTTCTACGAAAAGATGCCCTCGCAGTGGAATAGGTTGCGCGCGAAAGGCTCATCTCCGCCTGCAAAGCCGATGTGAGACAGCATTCCGTCAGCCAGACGCATCTAATCTAGCCAGAGTGAGTTACAGTGTTTGCATCAAGTTTTATCGCAAGCGAGGTCAAATGCACGCCCATCGTCTCTTCTCCGCCTCACGCGCCATCACTTCCGTCACGATTCTCACTCTTGCATTAGGTTTTGCTGGATGCAACCGTTCCGCCCCTCCCCCTGACGACAACGCTTTGAATTCTGCTTTGCACAATCGCATCTCCAGCGACGACGCACTCAAAGCCGAGCAGATCCAGACTTCGGTTCAGAATGGGGTCGCAACTCTCAATGGCACTGTTAGCAGCGAAGCGGCCCGTTCGCTTGCCGCATCCGATGCTGCTCAGGTTGCCGGGCTAAAGACTGTTGTCAACAACCTTACTGTTCAAGCGCCAACTCTGGCTCCTGCGCCAGTTGCTGAGACGACGCCGCCCCCATCAGAGCCAGCTCGCGCTGCCAGGAAAAAAGCGCCTGCTCCTAAGCCGCGGGTCGAACCCGTAAAGCATACGCCTGCTCCAATCGAGCGTGTACCGCCGCCCGTCCAGCAAGCTCAGGCCGCGCCGCCACCACCTCCGGCGGTGCCAGCAGCACCTGCATTTCGTGACATCACCATTCCTTCAGGAACAACCATCCCGGTACGCATTACTCAGACTTTGAGCAGCGCCACCGCGCAACAAGGTGATAGCTTCTCTGGAACCGTCGCTACGGACATCATTGTGGACGGCCTGGTTGTTATCCCACAGGGAACAGGCGTCTCAGGACGCGTAGAAGCAGTCCAGGAAGCAGCCCACTTCAAAGGGAATTCACTATTGACAGTTGGGCTAACTCGCGTCAACCATCGAGGCGGCGCAGTTGCTGTGGTAACTGAGCCATATAGCGTCGCCGGCAAAGGCCGCGGCAAAAATACGGCGGAGAAAGTCGGCGGTGGCGCAGCAATCGGTGCAATTCTTGGCGGTATCTTTGGCGGAGGAAAGGGGGCCGCTATCGGTGCGGCTGCAGGAGGTGGACTCGGAGCAGGAGCCAATGCCGTCACCAAAGGAGAGCAGGTCCAGATTCCTTCTGAAAGTCTGGTTCGTTTTCGACTCAGCAGCCCGGTCGCTCTTCGGGTTTCAACCAGCAACACCCGGAATACTCCGGTTTCACCAAACCTCCAGCAACGCGATTCGTCTGAGCAATAACTCAGCAGATCGCCGGAGTTTGAAATTTGTACAGATCTCCCGCGGTGGCATTACCCGCCACCGCGAAATTACGCCTTTTCGGCATGTACACTTGGAAGCAATGGGTTGATATACAGGCACGACGCCCCGCTTCTGCTGAAAGTAAATAAATTTTCCGGGGGACTTCGTCTTGACAAAGGCCACACACAAGAAAGCCTTCGACGTCACAGTAAAGCCCGCAGGCTTCCTTACTTTTACACTGCATGCCCATCTGCCTTACGTCGTCAACCATGGCACCTGGCCTCATGGCATGGAATGGCTGCATGAAGCTGCTGCTGAAACCTATCTCCCGCTGTTACGCGTACTGAAGAACCTTGAGCGCGACAAGATTCGCTTCAACTGCAACATCAATCTCTCTCCCATTCTGCTGGAACAGCTCTCACATCCAGTCTTTATTGCAGAGTTCCCGAAGTATTTGACCCGCAAAATTGTCGCCGCGCAGGAAGATGAAGCCTACTTTACTCAGGCTGGCGAAGCACATTACGCCGAAACTGCACGTTTCTGGCACCGCTTCTTTTCGCAAGCCCTGGAAGACTTCAACGGCTTCAACCAGAACATTGTTCAAGCCTTTCGTCACTTCAATGATATTGGCCTGATCGAGATTATTACCTGCGGCGCGACACACGGCTATATGCCTCTGCTGGGTACCGATGAGAGCGTACGCGCACAGATTCGCACCGCCGTCAAAACTCACAGACGCCATATCGGCGAACATCCACGAGGTATCTGGGCACCAGAATGCGGCTACCGGCCTGCGGGATTCTGGAATTATCCAGTACCCGCCGCCGACGGCTCTCCTATGCCTCTCGGCTTTGACCGCATCGGCGTAGAGCAGGCACTCTCCGAGTCTTCTATCGAGTTCTTTTTTGTCGATACGCATCTAGTGGAAGAATCGCATCGCGTCCCTTCCCCTTATGAACTACTGAATGGTGAGGTCCCGCGCGACGAACTTACTGAGGAGATGACACATCGCGATTATCGGCGGCTCTATCAGCCCTACTATGTCGATGGGCCCTACGACAAAGCGAACGCCACGACCATCTTCCCCCGCGATCCGCGTACCGGCATTCAGGTCTGGTCAGGAGACTCTGGCTACCCTGGCGATGGAACCTACCTTGATTTTCATAAGAAGCGCTGGCCAGGTGGACACCGCTATTGGCGCGTTACCGGCTCTAAAGTCGATATGGGCGACAAGCAGCCATACTATCCGCAGGAAGCCGCCGAGCGCGTTAAATCGCACGCTGCCCATTATGTTCATTTGGTGTGGGAAGCGCTTCATTCGGGCTTCAACGACTCTATTCCACCGATTCTCTGCTCTCCCTTCGACGCCGAGCTCTTCGGCCATTGGTGGTTTGAAGGCACCATGTGGCTGGAAGCTGTGGCTCGCAACATTCACGACTACAACACCGGTATTGAGCTAATCAGTTGCGCGGAGTACCTGGATCGCTATCCCAGAGCCGGGTTCATCGCTATGCACGAGGGATCGTGGGGCGCACAGGGAAACAATCACGTATGGATGAATGCCGATACCTCCTGGACCTACACCCACATCTATCCCGCAGAACTCTATACCCGTGAGGTATGCACGGCAGGTCAATGGCGGAACTCTGCTTTAGGCAGGCGAATCGCGCAGCAACTCTGCCGCGAGCTATTGCTGCTTGAGTCTTCTGACTGGCAGTTTCTTATTACAACGGGCGCGGCCCGCGACTACGCCGAAGTTCGTTTTCTAACCCATAACGACCAGTTCAATGAAGTGAAAGCGATCTGGCAGACCTTCGAATCTACCGGTAACATCACCGCCGCGCAAGAGGCTCGTCTGGCCGAGATCGAACGCCGCGACAGTGTCTTTCCCGACATCGATCCGGAGTTCTGGGTCGCAGGCTCGCACGAGACACAAAATCAGCCAATAGAAGTACAGGGAAAGACTCCAGGGAAGATTCCCGCTGAATCCACCTCACCTGGAGCAACGGAAGCAACTGCATAATGATGATGCAGCCTAAGCTGGCGTCGCTATTAGCAAACGGCTGAAGACTTCGTTCGAAACCATCCGCCCTTCTGCTGTCAGCCATGCCCTCTCCTGTTCCAGCCGGAGCAGACCTGCGTCGCAAACCTCCGGCAGTGATGGCATTACTGACTGTATTAGCTGATCTCCGAATTGGTCGCGCAAATGCCGAAAGTTTATACCTTCATTCATCCGCAAACCCAGAAAAAGTGCCTCTTCAAACGCCTGCTCTATGCCGATGATGTCGATAGTTCGACCAGGAGCGAATAGACGAAGCGAATCGGCCGAAGTGTTGCTCATATATGCATCCATGTCGTCAGAGTTGGCCAACCGAACGGCTCCGGTGTCACTGTACAGCATCGAATGCGCATCAAGGCCAAACCCAATGTACGGCTGGCGCTTCCAGTATTTGAGGTTGTGTCGCGAAGCCTGTCCTCCACGAGCAAAGTTCGAGATTTCATACTGCCGAATCCCCGCCGAATCGAGCTTCTCGCACCCCATCTGATACCACATTGCCGTATCGTCTTCTGAGGGGACAGACGTCGCATGATAGCGTCGTCCATGCGTCAGAACCTCCCGGCCAAGGCGGGAGTCGTCATCGACCTCAAGCATATAGACGCTAACATGCCCTGCCTGACTGGCAATGGCCTGCTCGATCGAGTACAACCAGCTCTCCCTCGTTTGATAAGGCAGGCCTGTAATCAAATCGATCCCGATGTTTTCGATGCCCGCAGCATGAACCCGTGCAATCTCTTCAAGGCATTCTCGTGCTGTATGTAAACGCCCAATTGCTGCAGTTTCCTGATCGATGAACGACTGCACCCCAAAGCTGATACGGTTTACACCCTGTCGCAGCATCTCATCCAAGGTCTCATCAGAAAGCTGGCCTGGCGCGCACTCGATCGTAATTTCAGCATCCTTCGCTAATGCAAACTCGCTGCGGATGCATTCAAAAAGTTGCTGGAGTTGCACAGCAGACAGCAGACTCGGGGTTCCGCCACCGAAATAGACGGTGTCTGCCCGCTCAGGTAGATGCGCTCCAATCTTTTGCGTCATCTCGCGCGCGGATGCAATCTCATTACATAGAGAGTCCACATATGGCTGCATCCTCTCAGCAGCAAACGCTCCCGAGGCAAAGTTGCAGAACGTGCACTTTGCTTTGCAGAACGGAACCGAGATGTAGATGCCAACCGGATTTGCCATATGACGTAGGACGCTTACTAAATTGTTTCATGGTTGCAGTCTTACTGGTCTCAAAGGGGATTTTCACCATGTTGCAGATTATTTCGCTTCGCTCCATTGCTTTAAGCGGAGCGCTGGCTGCCAGTCTTGTGTTAGCCACGAATACTTCCCTCGCTCAAACCAAAGGAACATCAACTTCCACCCCAGTTCTTGTCGAGCTTTTCACCGCCGAAGGCTGCTCCAGTTGCCCTCCCGCCGATAACCTGCTCGCACAACTTGAGAGTCAGCAGCCGGTTCCGGGCGCGGATATTATTGTGCTTGGCGAGCACGTTGATTATTGGGACCAATCTGGCTGGCGCGATCGCTTCGACTCGCCTCAATTTACCGAGCGTCAGCACGGTTATGGGTTTCGCCTCACGGTAAACGACATCTATACCCCGCAGATGATCGTCGATGGAACCGAGCAGTTTGTTGGCAACGATACCACCCATGCCCTCAACGCAATCAGCCATGCTGCTCAGGCAATAAAGGTGCCGCTTGTCCTCGCGAAGCCTGAGATCAATAAGCATAGCGTCATCATCAATGTTTCCCTTGCATCTCCTTCCACAACGCTGCCCAAGGCCGATCTCTATGCGGCTTTGGTTGATCCCACCGATACAACCAATGTCGGCGGGGGAGAAAATCGCGGACGCACACTGCATCACGTGGCCGTTGTCCGTGTACTGCAGAGGATTGGCAAACTGAAGAACCTCGAATCTGGCCCATTAAAGGCGAATCTAAGCACCCCAGAAGGTACTATGCCCGCGAAAATGAGGGTCGTTGTCTTTGCCCAGATGCCGGGTCCCGGTGCAGTCGTCGGAGCAATCCAGATGCCTGTAACACAATAGTTTTCTGGGAATCCAACCATGCTCTGAAGCATCTAGAATAGGTATATCTGGATGGCTGACGAACAGAAAACCAGGAAGCCGGAGAAGGACGCCGCTAAAAAGGCGATAGCAGACGACGAGGTAATGGGTAAGGCCTACGATGGCCGCCTGATGCGTCGCCTGATGACCTATCTGCGCCCCTACAAGCTTCAGGTTGCTCTCTCCGCAGTTGCCATCATCTTCAAGGCAGCCACAGACGTTGCCGGACCATATCTCGTCAAGGTCGCCGTCGATACCTACATGACCAACACGCCGCCCGAAAAACTTTCGTGGCTGGCGCATCACCTCAGTTCCAGACCGATGACTGGCATTACCCAGTTGGGCTTTCTATATCTCGCTGCCCTGCTGCTGACCTATGGGCTGGAATTCATGCAGACCTACCTGATGCAGTGGACTGGGCAGAAGATTATGTTCGATCTGCGCAGTCAGATCTTCCGGCATCTGCAGCGCATGTCTCCTTCGTTCTTCGACCGCACACCCGTAGGCAAGCTTGTTACCCGCGTGACCTCCGATGTCGATGCGCTCAACGAGATGTTTACCTCGGGCGTGCTTGCGATCTTTGAAGATGTATTTGTACTGGCCTTCATCGTCATCATCATGCTGCGGATGAGCTGGCCGCTGGCGCTTCTAACGCTCGCAGTCATCCCTGTCATCCTGTACATCACCCGCATCTTTCGCAACCATGTACGCGAGAGCTACCGGCGCATCCGCTACGCCATCGCGCGTATCAACAGCTACATGCAGGAACACGTCAGCGGAATGTCAATCGTCCAACTCTTCAATCGTGAGAAACGGGCGTTTGATGAATTTGCATCGATCAATCACCTGCATATGGATGCCTTTAAAGATGCAATCTTCGCCTATGCGCTTTACTACCCGGCGGTCGAGTTGCTTAGCTCCATTGCTATTGCGCTGGTTATCTGGCGCGGCGGCCTGAATGCCCTTGCTACGGCAGCACCTGTTGCCGGACTACCGTTTTATCAATACCTGCTGCACCCCATGAGCGCGCCCGGATCTGCCGTCACGCTCGGTATCCTCATCGCTTTCATCCAGTACGCACAGAGGTTCTTCCGCCCGATTCAGGACCTTAGCGAAAAGTACAACATCCTCCAGGCCGCCATGGCCGCCAGCGAACGCGTGTTTAAGCTGCTGGATGCAGAACCGGAGATAGTCTCTCCCACAAACCCTGTTCAGGGCGACAACTCAGGCAGGGTCGAGTTCCGTAATGTCTGGTTCACCTACCAAACACTCGATGCTGCACAAGCAGCTCGCGTAGCCGCCGCTACGGAAGAAGAACTAAGCAGCTTCGCAGACATCGAGTGGATCCTTTGTGGTGTCAGCTTTATCGTTCATCCCGACGAAACAGCAGCAATTGTCGGCCACACCGGCGCTGGCAAGACCACGATCATCAGCCTGATGATGCGCTTCTACGACATCCAGCGCGGCAGCATCCTGATTGACGGCGTCGACGTCCGTGAACAGGACCTGCGAGCTTTGCGCAGCCGCTTTGCCGTTGTTTTGCAGGACCCGTTTCTCTTCACCGGCACTGTCGCTGACAATATCCGCCTCGGCTCCAAATGGATTACCGACGAACGGCTGGAACAGGCTGCCGACGATGTCAACGTTGGCGAGTTCATCCGTTCGCTGCCGCAGCAGTTCGCCGAGCCAGTGCAGGAGCGTGGCGCTACTCTCTCCACCGGACAGAAACAGCTCATCAGCTTTGCCCGTGCCCTCGCGCACGATCCCGGAATCCTCATCCTCGACGAAGCAACCTCTTCCGTCGATACCGATACGGAGTTGCGCGTGCGACTCGCACTTTCTCGCATGATCAGCGGGCGGACTTCGATCCTTATCGCACACCGGCTCTCCACAATTCAGCGCGCCAATACGATTCTGGTGATGCACAAAGGGCATCTGCGCGAGCAGGGCACCCATCAGGAACTGCTCAGCCATCGCGGACTTTACTGGAAGCTTTACCAGCTTCAATACAAAGACCAGGAAACTCCAGCTGCCGATGTTCTGACTTCGCCACTCTCAGGCGCTGTCTTACCCTGATACAAATTCAACGTGGCAGAAAATCATTCATCTCCGCGCATCTTTCTCTCTGCCGGCGAAGCCAGCGGCGACCACTATGGCGCGCAACTCATTCTTGAGTTGAACTCTCGCCACCCAGGCTCAACATTCTTCGGTCTGGGCGGCAAAGAGATGGAAGCCGCTGGTCTCAATCGCATTGTTCGGGCCGAAGATGTTGCTCATATGGGCATCACCGAGGTCGTCCGCCATGCACCGCGTATCTATGGCGAGTACCGTCGTCTCGTTACCTCCATTAAGAAGCAACGGCCCGACATAGCCGTCCTTATCGACTTTCCCGATGTCAATTTCCGCCTCGCACGGGAGCTTCGTCAGCTCAACGTTCCTGTCATCTACTTTGTCAGTCCTCAGCTTTGGGCGTGGAAGCGCAGGCGTCTGCGCTGGGTGCAAGAGCGTGTCAACCGCATGATGGTCATCTTCCCCTTCGAAGAACCCTTTTATCGTGCCCGTGGCGTAGATGCTGCTTTTGTCGGTCACCCGCTGGCGCAACTACCCATGCCCTCAAGTAAACGCGCTGAATACGCTATGAAGCATGAACTCGATCCAACAAAAGACTGGATCGCCTTGCTTCCGGGTAGCCGTCGTAAGGAAATTCAATTGAACCTGCCTGAAATGCTGCGCGCTTCTGAAATCCTTAACAGGCAGAATACTTACGAGTTGGTCCTTCCCGTTGCTTCGACAATAGATACTGCACTCCTCTGCAGCTTTCTAAAGCCCACCAGCACGAAAGTCCGCCTCGTCGACGATGCTCGCGAGGCTCTCTATCACGCGCGAGCCAGCATCGTCGCCAGCGGAACCGCGACGGTACAGGCAGCGATTATTGGCAATCCCTTTGTCGTCGTCTATCAGGTCTCTCCGTTGACTTTTACTCTGGCCAAACGGCTTGTTGACTATCCACCGGAGATTCCTGCACCTGAAGATGCGTATGGCAACCTCCCCATCGCAATGGTCAATCTGGTGGCGGGCAGACGTATCGTTCCTGAGCTGATTCAGCAGCAATTTACTGCCGCCAATGTGGCCAGTACGATGCGTCCACTGCTGGCAGACACTCCCGAACGGGCACAGATGATGGCCGATCTGGCTGAGGTCCGCACCAAACTTACTCCCCTGACTGCCGAAAACCCAATTCAGCAGGTCGCCAGTGCGGTCGGAGAACTCCTCGAAACTGCCTCCGAATCTCCACGGGAAACGTCTAATAGCTGACGGTTGTACCATCGTGTTTTGAGGACTTTCGCCTGTATGGATTCTCACTTCCGGCTTTTTCGCGCCACAGCTGCCGCTACGATCGCCTTCTGCGCGCTTACCGTCGCCGCGTTAGCTGCCCCGGCGCGACCGCAACTCAGCATTACCGGCTATGTCATCACCGCTGATCTTGATCCAGCCACGCACCATCTGGCGGCAACCGCTGCGGTTACTTTTACTGCCCTTGAAGACCTTACTGATCCCGTCTTTGAACTAAACAATGGCCTGCAGATCAGCAAGGCCACCGACGCCAGCGGCAAGCCGCTTGAGTCCGAACGACTCACCAACAACAGCACCGTCCGCTTCAATCTGCAAACTCCCATCCCCAAAGGAACCAGCACTACCTACAAGTTTGAGTATGCAGGCACGCTTACCGGCTCCGATACCAGCCCGGTCAGCGGAATCAAGCTCGCCTCTATCGACGACCCGATCAGCATTCTGCTCTATCCCGGCGCATGGTTTCCTATGACCGGCCTCTATACGGACCGCTTCACTGCGGAGATGCACATCCGCGTGCCATCGGGTGAACGCGTCGTCGGCAGTGGAATCGCCGGGCAGAAGTCTCTCCCCGGCAACCGCACCGAGTACGACTTCAACTGGACCAAACCTGGATTTCCCGGCACGATCATCGCAGGCAAGTTTCTCGACCCGGCTTCTCTTCCCAATACTGGCAATATTCACGTTTATGTCACTGAAAAGCACAAGGCAAATGCCGCTGACTTCGCCAGTATGGCTGCGCGTGAATTTCTCTATATGTCCGGCACCTTCGGACAGCCGGAATCCGGACGCATCAATCTGGTCGAGCTACCTGACGACGCCGTCTCCGCCGCCTGGGCACCGGAGATAGCAGCCATCGGCGGAAATCGCATCGCGGCGCACAATGAGCAGCGGCTGCTTTCGAATACGCTTGCACATCAATGGTGGGGCAGCGAAGTTTCACCCGCAACAATGAACGATGCCTGGATCACGAATGGCATGTCGCGCTATGCCGAGCTGATGTATCTGGAAGATTCTGCGGGCAAAGCTGCCTTCCAGTCCGCCATCACCGATGTCTCTGCAGGCGCGCTCGCATACGATACCGTCCCACTCAGTGCTCTCGGCCGTATCGATCCGTTCTCTCCGCAGTTTCAGTCCATGACCCTGGAAAAAGGAGCGATGGTCTTCCACATGCTTCGATGGGAGATGGGCGACGATGTCTTTCACCAGTTCCTTCGTAATCTGCTGTCGCAGTTTACGGATAAATCCATTCGCACCTCGGACGTTCAGACAGTCGCAGAAGCCCAATCGAAACTACAACTGACACCATTCTTTTCACAATGGATCGACGGCACCGGTGCACCTGCCTTCGGCGATAAATATACGGTATACCGGCTTGGAGATAACAAAGGCTTCCGCACTGTTGGAGCAATTACTCAGGACCTCGATCTTTTCCGTATGCCCATTGAGCTGCGCATCGAAACCGATGGTAAAACTGAGGTCCGCCGCATCGTCGTTAGCGGCAACGAATCGCAGTATTCGGTGGATACCTTTGGCCGTCCACGCCATATCACTATCGACCCGGAGAACTGGGTGCTGAAGAGCACGCCTGATCTCGCCGTCCGTGTCGCCGTATTGCGCGGCCAGGAACAGGTGGCGCAAGGCGATCTGACGCAGGCACTCGTCGAATATCAGAAAGCACTCGACGCCAATAAAAACAGTTCACTCGCTTCCTATCGCATAGGCGAAGTTTTTTTCATGCAGCGTAATTATCAGTCGGCAGCAAACGCTTTCCGCGATGCCTTACGCGGCGATGGCGATCCGAAATGGACCGAGGTATGGAGTCACATCGAGCTTGGCCGTATCTTCGATCTAACTGGCCAGCGCGACCGTGCCGTCAACGAGTATCGGCTGGCTATACAGACCAACGACAATACTCAGGGAGCAATCAACGAAGCGCGCGCTGATATGCAGACACCTTACAAGCGGCCCGCAAATCAGAACTGAGCCTGTGGGACTATCGGCTGCTCACTTGCTTGCCTAATTTCTAGATAAGTTCTTCATCAACATCGGCGCATCAGGATCAGGTTCAGCCTGCACCTCAATGCCAAGCGAACGCAGAAATCCTTCAACTGATGCCAGCGCTCCTTTGTCGGCCGAGGGAGGATACAGCAATCGCGCTACACTGCTTGCAGCCAATCCTCCGCGCACAGCAAAGCAACGCTCGGGCCTGTATACGCACGATGCAAGATCGGTAATGCTCAAGGCTTCGCTCGGCGTACACAAAATGGTCTTCGGCGGCGCCATTCGATCTATCATGCTGAAAATCTCGAGCTTCGATTCGAGTTCATCCGGCACGAAATCGATCGCAAGGTCGGCTTCGCGAACCGCGTCTTCGACTGTCAGTGCAAGCTCCAGTGTTCCGCTCGGCATTCTGCCGGCAAAGTCCGCCTCAGCTCGTCGCAGGTTCGAAGGCATCACATCTTCCAACACCACACGATACCCTGCAGCCGCGCACGCCAGGGCAAACCCCCGGCCTGCGGTTCCGGCCCCGATCAGCGCAATCGTGCGAAGCTGCGTAATTTCCGGCTCTGTCACTTCTTGCCTGAGACGGCGTTCACGACGCTCTCATAGCTTGGGTCAGCCTTTTTGATATGCTCGGCGACGCGCTGGCGCTCTTCCTCGGTCAGCGATGGCAATACTGCAAGAATGCGGCGCAATGTCACCGAGATATCGTCAACATAGTTCATCGTGCGAATAGCTTCGCCAGAGAGAGGCATAGGTGCTCCTGAAGGTTAATTGTGTCTTCTTCAGTCTAAACGCTGGAGCCGAGGTCCGCTCGTTTATGGGCTTCTTCTGTCGGCTCACCCGCCAGGACTCCTTCTTTCGGAATCTCAAATCCGTCCCGGTCAGTCATCTCCATCAACGCTGCAAGCTGAGTGGCAAAGTCCGGATGCAGTGCATCCAATCCGTAGCGCCATGTCCAATTACCATTCCCCGCCGCGGGAGTATTCATTCTGGCCTCGCTGCCCAGGTGCAGCACATCTTGCATCGGAAAGATGCATATATTCGCGACCGAGCGGGCTGCTGCGCGAATCATCGCCCATACAATATCGCCGTCGTGCTGAATCGTCTGCAGATACGTCTGCACGTTCCTGCGCTCGCTCTCGCCGGCACCATCACGCCACCAGCCCAGTGTCGTATCGTTATCGTGTGTTCCGGTATAAACCACTGTGTTCGGCACAAAGCGATGCGGAAGATACAAGTGGCTCCCACGGTCGATAAAGCCGAACTGAAGGATCCGCATCCCAGGAATGCCAAAATGCTCGCGCAATTCGTCTACTTCAGGCGTAATCAAACCCAGATCTTCAGCAACAAAAGGTAACTCACCAAAAACATCTCGCAATCGCTGAAACAGCTCATGCCCCGGAGCTTTTACCCATTGCCCGTTTACAGCCGTCTCCTCCTCCGCTGCAATCGACCAGAACGCTTCAAAGCCGCGGAAGTGGTCCAGCCGAATTACATCGAACAGCGACAGGGAGCGCCGCACGCGTGCCACCCACCAGTCGAAGCCACGCTCACGCATCAAGCCCCATCTGTACAGTGGATTGCCCCAGCGCTGCCCTGTGCTGGAAAAATAATCCGGTGGAACACCCGAAACACGCGTCGGCTTTAAATCTTCGTTCAGCTCAAACATGTCCGGATTCGTCCACACATCGGCGCTATCGTAGTTCACAAAGATAGCCACATCGCCCATGATGCGGATATTCCGTTCCGCGCAGTACGACTTAAGCGCACACCATTGCTCATTGAAGAAAAACTGCACCGCCTGCTCCACCGCAATATCGCGCCCGTGCGAGTTCAGCAGCTCCGTTAGCGCGTCGCTCTTGCGATGCGCGTACTCCGCCGGCCAGTCGTTCCAGCAGACATAGCCGTGTATTCGGCGCAGTACGTTGAACATGGCATAGTCTGGCAGCCAGGAGATGTTATTCGTGCAGAATGTCTGGAACCGCAACCTCATCTCCTCGCTCGCGTGATCCAGAAAATTCGCAGCCGCTTCTTCAATTAATGGCACTTTGTGCAACGTGGCCGTTACATAATCTACTGGCCCATTGTGTCCGGGCAGCCCTGCAATGCGGTCAGCGCTCAGCCACCCTTCGTCTACAAGCCGCTCCAGACTGATAAGCAACGGATTCCCTGCAAAAGCAGATAACGCCGAGTAAGGAGAACTCCCATATCCCGTTGGCCCCATTGGCAGCACCTGCCACAGCCTCTGCTTTGCCTGCACCAGAAAATCCGCAAATGCATACGCGGCTGGCCCAAAATCTCCGACCCCGCCGTAAGACGGTAAGGATGTCACATGCAGCAGAACTCCTGAGATTCGATCTTTCACTGCTTCTCCGCTCATCGTTCTCCTTTGCCCTATTCCGGCCAGCATGTTCGCGTTAAGCCGTTAAATTGTTGGATGCCGAAATCTATGCCTGATGCAGGCTAAGGTCTTTTTCGTCATAAGAAAAGGCCCGGTTACCCGGGCCTTTCGGCTGATTGCTGATTTGAACTAGCTTCCTGCGGGAATCGCGGGTTCGGCTGGTTGCTTCGAATAGCGCACCGCACCACCCTTCTCATACTGCTCCATCAGGTTGCCCATATATACCCGGAAGACTTCGTCCTGTTGCTGACTCAGCAATTGCAGACGCGTCTTGTCGAAGTTCTTTGCGATCTCGTCCGCTGTCGGCTCCTGCTTGTCCAGAACCGTCAGCACAACGCCCACCCGGCCAGCATTGATCGGCCCCGAAATCGCTCCCTTGGCCAAGGTAAAAGCAACTTCTCCAGGGCCGCTCATCGCGCCCAGATCAGGAACCTGGGAATCGCGGGTAACAAAATCGCTGGTCTTGACCGGAATCTTCATCTCCGCCGCTGCCTTCTTTAGATCGTTCAGCACCTTGGCGCGATCGTCCAGCTTATTCAACTGTGTGCTGAGCAACGCAGGAAGCTGCTGCTCACGATAGTCGCTGAGGATGTGGTCTTTATATTCTGCGAAATCAGGAGCATGGGCCGCCTTTACGTCCTCGACCTGAAACACCGCATAACCATTGCCCGTTGAAACAGTTGCCGGCGGTGCACCCTTTGCTGTAGTAAAAGCCTGTGTCAGCAACGCCGATCCGTCTGCCAGTCCGGGAACAACTCCGTCCTTCGAGAGATAGTCGGTTGTCACCACATGCAGCCCCTTCGCTGCAGCGGCCTTATCCATGCCATCTTTCTTTGCATCGGCGGCAAGCTGGTTAGCAAAATTCTGTTCAGCCGTACCTGCTTTCTGCTGCTCGAGCACCGGAACAATCTCCGCCTTCACTTCCGAGAGTGGCCTCTCGTGAGCGGTCTTCTTATCTTCTACCTGCAGAATGTGATAACCAAACTTAGTCTTGATTACACCTGAGGTCTGTCCGGGTGCCAGCGAAAATGCCTCTTTATCGAACTCCGGCACCGTCTGGCCACGATCCAGCCAGCCAAGTTCGCCACCCTGCCCCTTGCTGCCTGGGTCGTCAGAGTTCTTACTCGCCAGCTCGGCAAAGTTCCCTCCCGCCTTGATCTGTTTCAACAGATCTTCCGCTTTGGCCTTGGCAGCAGCATCGGTCTTTGCATCCGCACCTTGCGGGACCGCAATCAGAATGTGCCGGACCTTTACCTGGTCCTTCACCATGTATTCGTCGCGGTGCTGATTGTAGTACGCCTGAACCTCCGCGTCTGTCACCTGAGGTTTGCCACCCGGCAGGTTCGAAGCGTCAAAAGCGATGTATTCAATCTTGCGTGTCTCAGGAATCGCATTGGCATAGCGCGCCTGATTGTCCTTGAAGTACGCCTGCAACTGAGCATCCGTTGGATTGATCGTCTTCTCCAGGTCATCAGCCGAAATTACAGCGTAGTCAAACTTAACCTTCGTTCCCTGCTTCCGATATGCCTCTCGCACCGCCTGATCGGAGACTGTTACACCCCCCGTAACCAGAGCCTGCAGCCTGTTCAACTCCATGTCGCTCTTTACCTTCGACTCGAAGTCGCTGCGGCTGGTCTGGAAGTTACTTTGCACAAAATTGATGTAGCCGTCATCGCCAATGTACTGACCATTTGGGAACAAATACTGAGCAAATGGCCCAGTCTCCAGCTCGCGGCGCAGGTCTTCGTCCGTAACCTGCAGGTGCATCTTGTCGGCCTCGCGCTTTAGGATCGCGCGCTGCACCAGCACCTGACCGGCGCGCTGCTTCATATATGGCATCAGAAAATCGGGCAGACGCTGCTGCTGCAGTTGGCGTTGCGCTAACTGGTCAACATCGGTCTCTTTAATAGAGACACTGTCGCCGGCGAAGCGGCCAAAGAATCCCGGCCCTCGAACCGTCGCATAAGTCCCGTTCGGACCTCCGCTGCTATCGGCGTTGTCGAAGATACCCGGCACCAGCGTAATCACCATGGTGACGCAGGCCACGGTGATGATAACGATAAAGATGATTTTGATGAGGCGGTTGTCCTGCTGCAGAATGCGAATCATGCTGGATGAAAGACCTTCACTTCGCGCGTGCTCCAATGGCCGCGTGCCCGTGGTTTTGCGCGGCCGGGCACCCGGTCTTGCGACCATTACCTCGCCGTTTGCAGGGCAAGCTACAAGTATAAATCAAGCCGCCAGATGAATTCACCCGATCCCTCCACGACCCTTCAGGAGCAGGCAAATGTCGGATTCTCAGTGCGTTAACGCCACCGCAATCGCGCCGGAAGGGTTACGCCCTGGCGACGAACTGTCCGCCTGGACGAGCTTTCCCGCCGTCGTCGTATCGAAGCCATACAATGAGACATCCGGTTTTCCGGCAAATGACGCTGCTACCAGATATTTGCCACTATTGTCTGCACCCAGCGAAGTCACCTGCTGGCCGCTCGCATACGGCGAACCATCAAGCGCCGTCAATGTCGGACCTATCCCGATTGAGTAGCCATAGATCGTTCCATTTTGCCGGTTCGCGGCATATACGTATTTACCGGTATGGTCGAATGCAATCGAATACGCCTGCCCGCCCGAGTCGAATGGCGATCCCTTCACCGCGTTCAACTTTCCGCTCGCGCCAATGCTGTACACCGCAACTCCACCGCCATTACCGCTGCGTGCAATGTAAAGATTCGTTGATGTGCTATCGACCGCAAGTCCGTTGTCGCTGGTTGAGCCTCCAACATTGAGCTGCTGCTCAGTAATCAACGCACCGCTGGTCGTATCGAAGGAAAACACCAGATCTCCACCTGTCCCCAGTGCGGCAAATACGAGCGCTCCATTCGGAGCAATTCGCAGCATCTTCGGCACAATGGTCACGTTAGGTATTGCGTATGACACCGGACTCGCAGGCGCCAGGCCGCCTGTCGATGAATTGATCTGAAACTGATCGACAGTTGCCGCAAGTGGCGTGCTGTCCAAAGCCAGCAGCCACTTTCCATCGGGCGAAATGTCCATCGAAACGACATTCGCAACAGCAACCCCTGCGCCGCCGCTCGGAGCCGTCAGCGACCCATCGGAGTTGATTGTGTACACATTAATCGTTCCCGGCGCAGCCACATACAAATACTTATTATTCGGCGTCACCGCCATTGCCACTGGCTGGTATCCCAACCCAAGCGGAGAATTCGGCACGCTCTTCAATGTTCCCGCGCTTAGCGAAAATCCACTCACCGTGCTCGTTGTGTAATTCGCAACATAGGCATAGTCGCCTGAAGAACTGGGTGGAGGAACAGGTTTCACCGGAACAAAGAAATTGTCGCACCCAGTTAAGACAGCTAGCATCACTGCCAACGCGCCCAGCATGATTTGCTGTCTTCTTCCCGTCCCGTTCCGTACCATCGGCAAAGATCGCTCCCTGCCTATCTTCTCAGCAGAGACCATGCTTCTCAAAGCTCTTCGCTATAATTTGCGCCATGTCCCTGCGAAAACTCTCCTGTGGCCTGACGGCTTTTGCATGTCTGCTGCTGCCTCCATCCGCCTTCGGCGGTCAACGGACTCCAGCAGAAAAGCCTTCAAACACCCACACCGCGATGCTTCAGCGCGAGGTCCGCGCCGACATGAGCTTCCTTGCCAGCGATGAGCTTCAGGGACGCGCCTCTGCCACGCGCGACGAACACCTTGCCGCTCTGTTCGCCGCTTCACAGTTTCAGGCCCTTGGCCTCGAACCCGGCGGCGACAACGGTACTTATCTTCAAAAAGCCGCCCTTCCCCAACCACTACCCGAACGCATTCAGCACTATCTCTCGAAGTTCCCCAACGGCCCGCGCAAGGAAACCTGGAACGCCATTGCCATTCTGCGCGGATCATCGCTGGCCAACGAAACTGTCCTGCTTACCGCGCATCTCGACCACCTCGGCATTGGCCCCGCCGTCAATGGTGATGACATCTACAACGGTGCCGACGATGATGCCTCCGGCACAACAGCCGTCTTGACGCTCGCCCATATGCTCTCCACTGGAAAGCGGCCTCGTCGCACCATCGTTTTTGCGCTCTTTGGTTCCGAAGAAATCGGCGGCTATGGAAATCAGGCCTTTCTTGAACACCCTCCCGTTCCGCTCTCCAGCATCATCGCCAATCTGGAATTTGAAATGATTGGCCGTCCCGATCCTGCGGTTCCTGCCGGAACCTTATGGCTTACAGGCTATAATCGCAGCGATCTCGGGCCAGAACTGGCAAAACACGGTGCACATCTGGTCGCTGACCCTCATCCGCAGGAACATTTCTTCCGCCGCTCCGACAACTACGCTCTTGCACTTCGAGGCATCATCGCGCAAACCGTCTCCAGCTTTGGCCTCCATAAGGATTACCACCGCCCCAGCGACGAGATTCGTACCATCGACTTTAACCATATGACCAATGCCATAGAGTCCATGGTCCGCCCCATCCGCTGGCTGGCCGACACGAAATGGAAGCCAGCATGGAATCCGGGCCGCAAACCTGTTTCCGAATCCACTACAAAGTAACTGATAGCTGAATCTTTCAACCTCATGTCGTCTCAACCAGCGCCGAAACGGAGAGAAAACACGTCATCTCGACCGGAGCTGCGCGGTTTTATCGCGCGGCGCAGTGGAGAGATCCCTGTATTTCGCCCTTGACCTTGGTGCAGGCGATTGCAATTTTCAGACAGTATCCTCAAGAAAAACCCCAGAGAGTTTACCTCTGGGGCACCAATTCATACCTTAGCGTAGATTTACTCTCCAGCCGTAGGCGAGGCCTTCTCGGAATCCAGCACCACACCAATTGCATGAATCACAGACGTCACCCGAATCGCTGCATTGATCAGCTCCTCAGTCGCGCCCTTTTCACGCAGCACTCGCTCATGGGAATCCACGCACTTGTCACAGGCATTAACCGCGCTTACCACCAGGCACCATAACTCAAAGTCCACGGCCTCGATGCCATGGCCGCGCAGTACATTCATCCGCAGACGCGAAGGCAGGGTCGCGTACTTCTCATTCTTCGTCAGGTGATGAAACCGGTAATAGATGTTGTTCATCCCCATAATCGCCGCTGCAGCCTTCGTTGCGGCCAGCGCAGCCGGAGTAAGAATTCCCTCCGCCTCTGCAATCACCTCAGTCGTCAATTCCGAACACCGCGTTGCAATCGCTGCTGCCACCACCGTTCCCCACAACTGCTGCGGAGTTAATTCCGTATTCTGCTTCACCAGCGACGAATAATTCAGCTTCAGGTCTTTCGCATAAGCCGGCAAACCGCCAATCAGATCTTCCAGGGCCATCTCTTCAAAACTCCTTCCGTAAATCGCAAAAAAGAACGCGGCCACTTCAGCAGCCGCGTCCGTGGTTAAAAATGATTACGCCAGCGTAGCTTCACCCTTCTGCCAGTTACATGGGCACAGCTCATCCGTCTGCAGCGCGTCCAGCACACGTAGTACCTCCTGTGGATTACGCCCAACCGAAAGGTCGGTTACATAGATGAAGCGAATTACGTTCTCCGGATCGACGATGAACGTTGCACGTTGCGCGACTCCCGCATTTTCATCCAGAATGCCGAGCTGACCGCACAGATCGCGCTTGATGTCGGAAAGCATCGGATAAGGAAGGTCCTTCAGGTCAGCATGGTGCGTGCGCCATGCTGCATGAACATACTCATTGTCGGTGCTTCCACCCAGAATCTGGCAATCGCGGTCAGCAAACTCACTGTTCAGCTTGCCGAAAGCGGCAAGCTCAGTGGGGCAGACAAAGGTAAAATCCTTCGGCCAGAAGAAATACAGCTTCCACTTGCCTGGATACGACTGTTCTGTAATCGTGGTAAACGCCTTAGCCTCGTCTTTATCGGTTGAAATCGTTGCGGTAAGGCTGAAGTCAGGAAATTTTTCTCCAATTTGCAGCATTAAAAAGACAACTCCTTTTACGTTTGTTTTATTCAAGCGTTTCAGTTTGCGCAGGTTGCGTCCGGTAAACAAGACATCCCTGCGCACTTTCACGCATAGTCCAATGGCCTCATATTCATCGGACCATGCAATCTTCTAAGCCAGTTCCGCTGAAGTTCAGCTTTGTTAAGGGCACGATTTCAGTCGTGCCGCAAGTAACTGCTTGCAGAGCGGCTTTAGCCGCTGAGGGCGTAATTTGAGCCCTCTAGGCCAGTTCCGCCAGCGGGAAAGAACGATGGATACGTGGCGGCTCAAGATAATTCTGCCGGTGTGTCGTCACCAGAAACTTGGTAAATCCAGTGTTTTCGTTCGGCAGGTTATATTTCTCCTGCAAATCGACACTATCCATTTGCAGACGCATCTTTTCAAAAAGCTGGGCCGAAGGCGCAAAGCCTATGAAATGCACGCCCGGCGTTGGCGTAGGACTTACAGGAGCATCAGCATCGAACTCGAACGGGTGCTCGATTGTGTCGAAGTCCTGGCGCAGGAAGATTACCGTTCCCTTTGGCAACTTCTGGCCATAAGCAGTCGTTGTATCTTCCGTCAGTCGCGACAGAAACTGCATCTGTGCGTTGTGGCCGACGACCCCAAACTTCTTTGCGTCCTCTTCCAGCTCATTTTTGTAAGTGGTCGTATCAGGTGCTTGCGACGGCGACAACACCTCTTCGGATTCAGTGCGCCGTGGATGAAACATCCGATGCAGCCTGTCCTGATGCTTCATTCCGTACCATCCTTCAAGGTCTATCCGGATGTGCGAAAGGTGCATCATCGTTCCATTAGCAAAGTAGCTTTCCGGTGTCTGGTCCGTATATCCGGGAATCGTCTCAAAGCTCGGCAACGTCCCCCCGGCCAGTCCATGCACATGGCTGGATGTAAACCCCATGAACAGCATGGCTCCCGCCGGAATCTTGTCCGCTCCGGGAATGTTCATCCGCATCCCAATCTTGCGCGGCATTCCTTTGCCGACAAACCCGCGGCGAATCGTTGTCACATTGAACAGATCGCCAACATAAACGTTCTTCCCCGGAATCCCATTCAGCAGATGCATTCCCGGCTGAAACAGAGCACGCATTACATCGTTAATATGCTCGTTGTAGTCGCTCTTGAAATGAAACGAAATATCGTTATTCTCCAGCACCAGATCATCTGGGTCCTTCGGATACTTGATCGAATCAATCAGCGCCCAGTCTCTAGGCTTGCCATTGTCGTCCAACGCTCGGGGCATGTACTTCTCTGTGACTGATTGGGGCAGATATTCCTTGAAGTAAGAAAGCCCGTAAGCGATCTGTGGCAGAATTCCGCCTGGATTCAATGGATAAATACATTCAATCTCCGCCAGCGCCTCTGACAATCGTTCCTGCGCTTTTTTCAGTGCCTTCGTATCGCCCTTCGGTAAATTCAACTTCGCTGTTACAACCGAATGCCATAGCGGAACACACGCGACCGGAATACCGATGTGGTCTTCTTCATTGACACCCGGCAGTTCATATTGCGTCTTCGGCGGCTCCGCATACGATCGCTTCGCGTAGTCGACAACCCCTTCCCAGTCAAATGCAGTTGCGTTGCTCAAAGGACTCTCCTTTCTATGAGAGAAGCACGTTAATCTTCATTCCATTTGCCGGGGGCTTGCTTCCGACGCCGCTTACTGACACTTTGGGCAAAGACCGATAACATCGACCGCATATCGCTCCACCAGAAATCCCCCCGGCAGACGCACGCGCTTCGGAACCAGTCCCAGTTCCTGCTCTCCAATGTCTGTAATTGCCTTGCACTTCGAGCACACCATGTGATGATGCGCTTCGCTGTTCATCTCCACCCGCACTGAGCCGTGGTGCATGCTCATCTTGCGAAAGACGCCGCTCTCCACAAACATGTGGATATTCTTGTAAACCGTCGCCAGCGAAATGGCAGGAATCTTCTTTCGCACCCGGGCATAAACCTCTTCGGGGCTGGGATGTCCGCTCATCCCCTGCATTACCTCATACAGCACCTGACGCTGGTGCGTTACGGCAATTCCATGTTCTTCGCATATCTCGCGAAATGTCCTGGAAGGCTTCACTCCATGATTATACCTCATATCAAACAATAATAATTATTGTTTGATAAATAAACTTATCCATAGAATACGCAAGCCCCTTATTGGCCCTGCTGCGCTCCATGTCCAAAGCTGAATCTGCGCCCTATGATTCCCTTCACGATCCAGTGGTCGGTTGACGCCGTCGGCCCAATCCCCACGCCAAAGTTAATCTCCCACTTCGGCGAAATATTCAGATCAATCGACGGAAATATCTGTTGCTGTTGATCGTGCAAACTATCGAAGCCCGTAAAGCTTCCATACGCCGCGTAATACTCCACTCCACCGGCTATCTCTTTTGTAAAGTCATAACTGACCTTTACATTCGGAGAAAAGTTCAATCCCTGTCCTGACCCCGGCCCATGAAATGACTTGTCCATTGTCGGGTTCAGCGACAGATACCATCGCCCAATCTGCTTGTCGATGATTGGCCGAATCTCCAGCGTCCACGTATCAGGTGAAAACCGCGCCCTCTGATATCCCGCCTCTAGCGAAAGGCTTGCCCCTACGGGCCACTTCCAGCTATCCGGCACCCGCACCCGCGGACGAATATGATCACCCACCCACTGATATCCAGCTGCCTCGCTCGCGCTGGTAAAGATATAAAAGCCGACTTCCGACCAGTTTGTCAGCCCTTGTGTAATCTCGACCGTCTCATGCAGGGCATGAGTAGTTGGAAATGTGCCGTCTGCCGCGTAACGCGATCCCGGCTCTGCCTTCGATCCATCAACAGTGAAGTTGCTGTGCAGCTCCACCATCGTGGTCTTCGGCTTCACTGTATCTGAACCGTACACCTGAATCTCATAGTTGTCCTGGGCTAGCGCAGCCACACTTACAAACAGCATCGCGGCGGTTAACATCCAACGCCATCTCGCTTCAAATATCTTTCGTATCGGTCGGTCAGTTCGCACGTTCTGACACAAGATTAGCCCACCCGGACCTCATCGAACATTTTTAGTTCAGTCGTTCCCGCTCCGTCTTTCCAAACCGTGCATCCAGCGGCTTGCGTCCTGCGAATCCATCGTCTGTACTGTGCCAGTGCGTAATCAACTCCTCCCCCAGCTTCCAGCACAGCATCACGGTTGTACCGTCAATCGTGCAGGGGAAGTCCAGCAGCCCCTCTTCCAGGTCCTGCACCTGCACTCCAATCTCTTCAATTTCAGCCAGCGTGTCGCGAGTTTCCTGTAGGGCCTTGTCGCGCTCAGCCCGCCGCCTGGCAGCAGTCGCCACGTCCACATGGAGTCCACCCGAAAGAAAGATGCGATAACTCAACTGCTGCATCTCTCTCTCAAGTTCGGCTGCACGCGCACCTGCAGCCTGTGCCTTGCGCAGCAGCGCTTCCAGCACCCGCAACATGGTCTGGGCCTCACTCAAGGTAAACGTCTTGCTCACAACTCTTCCTCTCGCACGACGCTACGCAATCTCGAGCATCCGGTCCAGCGCCAGCTTGGCCCACTGCTTCACATCGTCGTCTACTTTAATTCGGTTTACCACCCGGCCCTCCACCAGATTCTCCAGCGCCCATGCCAGATGTTGTGGAGAGATGCGATACATCGTGGTGCACAGGCATCCCGAATCGTCCAGCGTGATAACCCGCTTGCCCAGCGGTCCAAATCGCTTCGCCAGCCGGTTTACCAGATGAATCTCCGTACCAACGGCAAAGCTTGTGCCTTCCGGTGCATCTTCGATCACCTTGATAATTCGCTCCGTCGAGCCAATCGCATCTGCCTTCTGGCAGACCTCCCATCTGCACTCAGGATGCACAATTACCTGCATCCCGGGCTCTTCCCTGCGTACACGGTCCACATGCTCCGGCAAAAACCGCTGATGCACCGAGCAGTGCCCTTTCCACAGAATCACCTTGGCCATCTTCAGCCGATCTGGACTAACGCCGCCATTAATCTGGTACGGGTCCCACACTACCATCTCTTCCCGCGGAATCCCCATCGCAGACGCCGTATTCCGTCCCAGGTGCTGGTCCGGTAGAAACAAAATTCTTTCTGCGCGAGCAAATGCCCATTCAAAGGCTCCGCGCGCATTCGACGACGTACACACCAGCCCTCCACGCTCTCCGCAGAAGGCCTTAATCGCCGCAGCCGAATTCATATACGTCAGCGGAATCAGGCCGGCTTTGCTGTTCTCTGTTCCCTGTTCCCTGTTCCCCGTCAGTCCTGCACGTTCCAGCGAATCCCAACAGTCTTCCACCTGGCCAATCTCTGCCATGTCTGCCATCGAGCAGCCGGCATTCAGGTCCGGCAAAATCACCTGCTGCCACGGCTTGGCCAACACATCGGCGGTCTCCGCCATAAAGTGCACACCGCAGAACAGAATGTACTTCGCATCCGTCTCTGTCGCGGCTTTGCTCAGCTTGTAGCTGTCGCCGGTAAAATCAGCAAACTGAATTACTTCGTCGCGCTGATAATGATGTCCCAATAGGATGGCATCCTTGCCCAGTTTGGCCCGCGCTGCGCGAATGCGTGCGTCCATCGTGTGATCAGGCTGCGAAAGGTAATTATCCAAAGAACACGTATTCGCAACACGCTCGTCCACGGCCGTTGCCGCGACCTCTTCGATGAGTCCGTTCAAATTACTCCGCCTTCAGTCTCACAAGTTCGTTTGGCACAAGGCCTTCGCCTTTGAGACGGGGATGTTGAAAGCATTAACCTCGTAGTTGCAGTGGATTCGCTTTGACGGCCAGTTTCGGCGCGTCACCCAACCCACGGGGATGTTGCAACTCGTATTGCACGCGGCTTACACCGCTCTTATTTCATTGGACGAAGAGCATGGCGAAAAGATGCATCTTTCGTCGTCAAGCCAGTACTGCAATCTTTCAGTCTTACATTCCAAATTTTACAACACCGTCAAACGGCGGCCATTATTTACCTCCACGTCCAATTCACTCCCGGGGAAATCACACCGATCTATCTGATACCCTCATCGATTAGCGATTTACGACATAACTATGACTGATGACGAGAAAGCAATTCGACAGGTTATTGAAACCTGGATGGCTGCCAGCAAAAGCGGCGATCTCACCACTGTTCTCTCTTTAATGACAGATGATGTGATCTTTATGGTCCCCGGCCAGAAACCTTTCGGCAAAGAAGCTTTTGCCGCAGCCTCTCAAAACATGAGCAGTACCCAGATTGACGGTACAAGCGAAATTCTTGAGTTGCAAATACACGGGAATTGGGCCTACATCCGTAATCATATTGACCTGACAGCCACCCCACCCGGCGGCAACCCCATCCATCGGTCCGGATACACCCTGACTCTCCTGCGCAAGGAAGATGATGGTCAGTGGCGGCTTATGCGCGATGCAAACCTTCTGGTTACGCAAAGCTAACATTGTTGATCTCCGGCCGTTAACCTCGATTCACCCTGCGATGTGGCCCTCCTATTTGTTACCCTCTGGCGTAAGCCTTATCATGATGATGGAACTCATCTATGCCTAGCTTTCAGGACAGTATTCTCCTCTTCTTTCTCGCCCTGCTTCTCTTCGGCCCGAAGAAGCTGCCCGAGCTTGCGCGCCAACTTGGCAAACTCATGGCCGAATTCCGCCGTGCCTCTAACGAGTTCCGTATGCAGATGGAAGATGAACTTCGCATGTCCGAGCAGGCCGAACAGCAGAAAAAAATCGCCGAAATGGAAGCCGCCGCTCCTGTCACACCGGCAATCACTGACGGCAGCGAAAATACGATCGCTCCTCCGGACGAAGAAGAGCCGCTCGAAGTCCATCCCCACGCTGACCCCTTCACCGAATCCAATACTGAAAGCGCGGATGAAATCGATGCTGAGAACCCTCAATCGGAAACATCGGAGCCGCTTCCAATTGCGACCTCGGGCAGTCTGAATATGATGCCGCCTTCCACAGGACTCCCCGTCGCCAGCGCGTCCGTCTCGCAGGCCTTCCGTTCCATACCTCGTGCGTCCGAGTCCGAAACGCCAGCCGCGCAGCCCACCACCGAGGCGACTCTTCATGGCTGATTTCGTCGATCGCGCACGCGCCGCCGTCTCCGACCGCGCCGAGCTCCCAGGCATGAGCCTGATGGAGCACCTCGATGAACTGCGCAAGCGGCTCATCCGTTCCGTCATCTATCTGCTCATCGGCTTCGCCGTTGCCTATGCCTTCCATGAACGGCTCTACGGTTATATCCAAAAGCCCCTCACCGACCTGCACATGCAGCTCAACTACACTCACCCGACAGACCCGCTCAATCTCTACCTCAAAACAGCGTTCGTCGGCGGAGCCATTCTCGCCTCACCTTTCATCCTTTATCAGGTTTGGCTCTTCATCTCTCCCGGAATGTATGCCAACGAGAAGCGCTATGTCGTTCCTTTTATGAGCGCGACCGTCGGCCTCTTCCTGGCTGGTGCATGGTTCGGCTATAAATGGGTGTTGCCCGGAGCGCTTAAGGTCCTCATCGGAGATTTCGGTAAAGACTTTCATCCCATCATCACCATAGCCGATTACACAGGCTTCTTTCTCGCCATCATCCTTGGCCTGGGCATTACTTTTGAGCTGCCCATCCTTATCTTTTTCCTATCGCTCTTTGGTATCGTGGATGCCAAATTTCTCGTAAAACATATCCGATACGCCATCCTCATCATCTTTCTCATCGCGGCCATTATCTGCCCGATGCCCGATCCGCTCAGCATGTGCCTCTTCGCAACACCCATGCTCGCCCTCTATTTGGTCGGTGTCGCTGTAGCCTTCTTCGTCAATCCCTCCCATCGCAAAGCCAAAGAACTCAAGTCCTCATGACGCCACCTCATGGTCACAATAAAGTCGTTGTCATTCTGAGCGCAGCGAAGAACCCCCGCATTTCACTTTCATCATGGGTACAGGCGCGGGTGCGTGGGAATGTCACCGCCCTCCCCTGGATGCCTCATCCATCGCCACAGCTTAATCGTTGCGATGGGTGGAAGAGCACCCCCCTCAAACGCACGTCATCTCGACCGAAGCCGCGCAGCGGCGAAGTGGAGAGATCCCTGTATTCCGCTCTTAACCGTTGTCATCCTTCCGCCGATAGGCGGGAGGACCTGCTTTTTAAACCTGGAATCATCGCTGCTCTCCTTCTAGCGCTGCTCTTGCCAGCTCATGCAGCCTCAGCACAAAAAGCTACGGCATTCAACGGCCAGGCCGCCTACAATCTCACCCACGAGTTCCTCGCCGTCGCCCCCAAACGCTGGGTCGGCTCTCCCGGCCACACTAAGGCCGAAGCCTTCATCAAAGAGCACTTCAAGCCAGAGATCGCCAAAGGGAACTTCGAAACCGACAGCTTCAGCGCAAGCACCCCGGTGGGGCTGCTCGATATGCGCAACTACATCGTCAAATATCCCGGCAAAAAGGACGGCATTATCGTCCTCGCCACCCATTACGAAACCAACTACTGGCTCAAGGATGTCAACTTTGTAGGCGCAAACGATGGAGCTGCAACCACGGCGCTGCTCATCGAGATCGGCAATTATCTCCGTACCCATCCCCCGCAGGGATACTCCGTCTGGCTGGTCTTCGATGATGGCGAAGAGTCGATCAAATCAGTGTGGTCCAACTCCGATGCCCTCTACGGCACCCGCCATCTTGCGGCAAAGTGGTCGCAGGACGGCACCCTGAAAAAAATCAAGGCATTTCTGCTCGCCGACATGGTCGGCGACAAAGACCTCAACATCGACTTCGACGAAGAGTCCACGCCCTGGCTTCGAGACATGCTCAAGGTCGCCGCAAAAAATACCGGCCACTCAGCCTACATCTACAAAAACAATGTCCCCGGCCTGCAGGACGACCACATCCCCTTCAAGCAGCGTGGCGTCCCTGTCCTCGACATCATCGATCTCGATTACGGTCCCCGCACCGTTTCGCTCCCCGACGGGTATCATCACACTGTCTACGACACCATCGACAAAGTAAGCGCCCACTCCCTCCAAATCGCGGGCGACCTCTTTCTCGAAATGATCCGACTCATCAATCAGCGCTAGAGACTTTGATTAAATCTGATCTTTGGTTTTTAAGATAAGTCTGTTTTGAAGATTAAGTCTGATTTTGAAAATAAGTCCCTTTTTAAAAGGGACGGGGTTTCAGCCCGTTCGTAAATGATGAATAAACAGTGCGGCTTTAGCCGTCGAGGGAATGGATAGGATTTAATCAGAGGTTCCTTAGAGCACTAAGTTTTCTCAATCACCGCCTCCGGCTTCTGCGCATATTCCGCCCATGACCCGTCGTACAGGCTTACATTCCGTGCTCCCGCAATCTCCAACCCCAATGCAACCACCGCAGCCGTAACACCCGATCCGCACGTCGTTGTAATCGGACGTTGCATATCTACTCCTTTCTCTGCAAAAATCTCCTGCAGCTTCTCAGCCTGCTTCATCCTGCCGCCCTCAGCAAGCTCGGTAAACGGAACGCTGATCGCTCCCGGCATATGACCAGAGCTGATGCCTGCTCTCGGCTCCGGCATCTCTCCGCTAAAGCGGCCCGCGGAACGCGCATCGAGAATCTGGCCGCGCTCTTCAATAATCTTTTGCACCTCTGAAAAGTCCCTCACCGCAGCGCGATTAAGCTTTGCTTCAAACCGGGCCGCCGCACGCTGCACACTCCCGGACTCCGTCGGAAACCCCGCTTCAACCCACGCACGCAGCCCGCCATCCAACAGATAGACCCTCTCCGCTCCAAACGTCCGTAGCATCCACCATGCCCGCGGCGCAGAAAAGACCCCCTCCTGTTCGTAGATAACAATGTCCATTCCATCGCCAATGCCCATCGCCGACATCTTTCTCGAAAACTCCTCCGCGTCAGGCAACATGTGCGGAAGCGATGTTCCACGGTCCGAAAGCTCATCAATATCGAAAAAGATTGCGCCCGGAATATGCTGCTTCTCATATCGCGCACGAGTATCAACGGGTGGCGTTACTCCAACCGGAGGCAGCGTCGCATCCAAAATCACCGTCCGCGAATCGTGCAAACGGCCGGCAAGCCATGAGGGGGTAACAAGAAAGTTCATGCACATCAGCTTAGTGGATTTCCCATCTCTAAACGAATCCGCTCTATCACCCCGAACTTATCCAATGCACGTCATCTTGAAGCTATGCTCCACCATTGAATACGTCATCTCGACCGAAGCTGCGCGACTTTATTGCGCAACGAAGTGGAGAGACCCCTGTATTTAACCCTTCTCGAGCCGAAGTCGACATAAGATCGAAAAATATCCTGTCAAGCCCTCTTAATTCTAAGTACCACATAACAAATAGGATAGAGTCAGTTGAATCTGCCAATTCTTCCACTTCCATTCGGTAAAATAAAAAGAGTAAAAGGTTAGGTTCGCTTCACTTCAACCATTCATAAGTTCTTCATACTACGAAACTTATGATAACTCGCTTGAATTGAATACTTTGCTCTAACCTACTTAGAATCAAGACTTTGGTACTTCAAGTACGGGGGGGTACCCTGCTGAAAGAGACTTCTGCAAAAAAGATGGCGGCGTCTATAGCGCCGCCATTTCTCCTAACCAGAAACTCTATTTCGTGCAGGGATGATTATGGTCGGGACGCGCTCCCGATGCCTTGGCCTGCGCCTCCGTCATATATTTCCCTTCCTTGGTCTTGCCATAAAATCTGCTACCTGAGCAGTGGTAGACATTCGTCGAGCTGTTGACCCACACCATCCCCGGACCGCCGCCCGGCGCCTGCGCCATGGAAGCCATCGACTGATGCGAAGAGCTCTTCGCCGGAGCCGCAGCGGTCATCGGAGCAGGTGAAGGCGCAGGCTCAGAACTGGCCGTCGCATTGGCCTTCGTCTTCTTTGCCGTCATCGACGTTGAAGCAGCCGCCGAGGCCGGAGCAGCCGAAGCCGCAAACCACGTCTGTACTCCCTTGTGCCCACGACAGGCGCCCCGCTTGCTCGTCGCCGTTGTATACGTGCCATCCTTACACTGTCCCGTAGACCCCGCAGGGGCCTGAGCCAGCGCAACATTCACGGCAAGCAGGCCTGCCGCAACCGCCAACAACCGAGTACATAGTTTCATTTGCTTCTCCTGAAAAATAAAAATCCAGCAACTGCACTACAGATAGGCCCTGACAATAATCCGGACACATCCTACGCCAACCCACCGGAACTGTCATCCACATACCTTGTCCCGCATCCCCTGAAAGATGTACCGCTATCCCCCATTCAGGGATACCGGTTTTCCACAGGCCCTTTTAGTCTCAGAATCTCCTGGAGGTAGTACTATGCACGTGCCTTCTCTCCGCTCTTCCGGCGAGCATCCAGCCGCTTTGTCCTCGCACTCCGATGACGGCTTTCTCACCCGCTCTCTTATCCCGGTCCTTCGGAACCTCTTCTTCTCTTCTCTGCTCTGGGTCTGTCTTGCCTTTGCTCTCTACGGCGTCTATACCCTGATTGCCTCCAGTTGAAGGTGCGCGTTCACACCCTCTCGGGGTAGCATCCTTATACATGCCTGCCGCCACCCCACTCAGTCACTGGATCGGCTTCCACGTCTTTCTCCTTGTGCTGCTTGCGTTTGAGTTCTTCTACGGACGCCGCCGCAACCCTCCCCCTTCGCCCGCCAAAACCCACCACACCGCTGTCGTCGCCACCATCCTTTGGATCGCCGCCGCCCTCGCCTTTGCAGGCTTCATCTTCTATACGCTCGGCACCGATTACACCGTCGAATATCTTGCTGGATACGCTATCGAAGAGTCGCTCTCCATCGACAATCTCTTCGTCTTCCTTCTTCTCTTTCGCGTCTTTCAGATTCAACCCCTCAAGCAGCCTCGCATCCTCTTCTGGGGAGTCCTCGGTGCCATTCTCATGCGTGGCGCGTTCATCGCCGCTGGCATCGGCCTGCTCGATCGCTTCGCGTGGATCAGCTATGTCTTCGGGGCAATTCTTCTGATCGCCTCTGTCCGGCTCGTCATGCCGCAATCAGAATCCGAAGAGACTCCCGGCTGGATTCGCTGGCTCTCCCGCATTCACCCCGTCAGCCTCAGTCAGGACAACTTTTTCGTCGTCGAAGATGGTCGGCGCATGGCCACCGTCCTCTTCCTTGCCCTCGTCGCCATTGAGCTGACCGATGTTGTCTTTGCTCTCGATTCCATCCCTGCAGTCCTTTCCATCACTCGTCACCCGTTCCTGGCCTACACCTCAAACATCATGGCCGTTATGGGACTGCGCTCTCTCTACTTCCTTTTGGTCCACTTCCTCACGAAACTGCGCTTCCTCCATTACGGACTGGCTGCGGTCCTGGCCTTCGCTGCACTCAAGATGATCGCGGGACACTGGTTCGAAGTCGGCCCTCTGCTTTCGCTCGGCATTATCCTCATCCTCCTAGGCATCACCATCACACTTTCGCTTGTCGTTAAACCAACTTCGGCATAGTGCTCGATAAACGGCCCCTACACCGTAAACTTTGCATCGAACTCCTGAGGGAATGCCTCTAACACCATATGCTGCCGAGGAGGCCCGATAACCGTAACGCGCTTATCTGCTTGCGCCAAAACCCGCCAAGGATATAAATCAGTACATGGCAGCAACCGCCACAGCTCCGCCGGACCAGTCTTTTGAGGCCACCCATGGCGTCAATCCCTGG
Organism: Edaphobacter sp.; assembly: GCA_035656355.1. Taxonomy (GTDB): domain Bacteria; phylum Acidobacteriota; class Terriglobia; order Terriglobales; family Acidobacteriaceae; genus Edaphobacter. The sequence goes on along the minus strand of DASRSR010000146.1, from coordinate 4,147 downwards.
CTCATTGCAGCGGCAGTCATGCTTGCCACCTTCATGGAGGTACTCGACACCTCCATCGCCTCCGTCGCGCTTCCCTACATCGGAGGATCGCTCTCCGCCACAACCGACGAAGCCACCTGGGTCCTCACCAGCTACCTTGTAGCGAACGCCATCATCCTGCCCGCCAGTCACTGGTTCTCGCTCAAGTTCGGACGCAAGCGCTTCTTAATTATCTGTGTCGTCATCTTCACCATTGCCAGCTTCGCCTGCGGAGCCGCACCCACCCTTGCCTTCATCCTCATCGCTCGTATCATTCAGGGAGCAGGAGGAGGCGCACTCCAGCCGCTCTCCCAGGCCATCCTGCTCGAGTCCTTCCCGCCCAAAAAGCGCGGAGCCGCCATGGCTGTCTTCGCCTTCGGCGTCGTCGTCGCTCCGGTACTTGGTCCAACCCTTGGCGGCTGGCTCACCGATACCTACTCCTGGCGCTATGCCTTCTACATCAACATCCCCGTCGGCATCCTCGCCGTCATCATGATCAGCCGCTTTGTCCACGATCCTTCCTACATCAAGGACACCAAGGCCCCGCTCTTCGATCGCTACGGCTTCGCCGCGCTTGCCATCTGGACGGGCTGTCTCCAGATCATCCTCGACAAAGGGCAAGAAGTCGACTGGTTCGCCGCCACCTGGTTGCGCTGGGCCTTTCTTGCATTCACCATCGCCCTTATCTACTTCGTGTGGCACTCATGGGCACACAAAGATACCCTTGTCGATCTCAAGGTACTTAAAGACCGCAATTTCGCCATCGGCGCTCTGCTCATCTTTTTGTTCGGTATCGCCATCTACTCCACTGTCGTTGTGCTTCCGCTCTTCTATCAGGAGTTGCTTGGCTATACCGCCTTTACCGCAGGAATTGTCGTTGCGCCCCGCGGTGTCGGCGCCATCTGCGGAATGCCGATCATTGGCTATCTCTCGAACCGGGCCGATCCGCGCTGGCTGCTTACCTTCGGCTTCTTCACCTTCGGCCTTACCACGCTCTATTTCGGTGGCCTCACGTTGGAGATCTCGCCCACAACGCTGCTCTTGCCCATCCTCATCACCGGATTTGGCCTCAGCTTTGTCTTTGTACCTATCAATACCGCCGCCTACGGCACCCTGCGCAACGAGCAGATCGGCAATGCCAGCGGCCTCTTCAACCTGATGCGGAACGTCGGAGGCTCTATCGGCATCTCGCTTGCTTCCACTCTGCTTGTTCGCCGCAGCGATGTCCATCAGAACCTCATCCTCAACTCAGTTCCCCGCACCGGGCAGAACTTCCAGAACAGCCTTGCCGCCGCAACCCATGCGCTCACTGGCTTCTTCGGTCCGCACAATGCCGCCCACCCCGCTCAGGCGATGATCTACCGCCAGCTCCAACGACAGGCGCTCAGTTGGGCCTTTGTCGATGTCTTCCGCTGGCTCTCGCTCCTCAGTTTCGGCTGCATCATCGTGGTCTGGTTCTTCAAGAAAGTAAAACCCGGCCGCGGTCCCGCCGGCGCTCATTAAGAATTTTGGGAAATTCTTCCTTCACGTCATCTCGACCGAAGCGAAGCGGAGCGGAGAGATCCCTGTATTTGTTGTGTGCCGCACCGAATCACGCCGAAACCAAAAAAGCGCCAACGGCGCGCCTTATACCAGCCTGGGGCGCCAGCCCCAGGTGAACAGGGTTTAGAAGTACAGAGGGCTGAAGGTCCGACTCATACTTCAGCAACCCTGCCCGGGTGCCCCATTCATGCCGCAGCATCATCGCGGCATGGGTGGGAAAGTGCACTTTCAACCCACGTCATCTCGACCGAAGCCGCGCAGCGGCGTAGTGGAGAGATCCCTGTATCTCGCCTTTCCATTCCGTAGCGCAGCGAAGGAATCTCTATAAATATCCACAAACTTTTAAAAGCCCGCTCCACACACTCACATCTAACCCTTCAAGACATCCAATCTCTCCAAGGAGAAAAACCCATGGCTAATCCCTTCGTTCATCTCGAACTCAACACGCCCGATACGGCAAAAACCAAGGAATTTTACGGAAAGCTCTTCGGCTGGACCTTCACTGACAACGACATGGGCGGCGGAATGATCTATTCCACCTTCAAACCTTCCGAAGGCCCCGGCGGCGGCATCTATACTCATCCCGGAGCGCCCAACCAGTGGCTTGCCTACGTTGGCGTCGAGGACATCCACGCCGCGACCGAAAAAGCCCGCTCTCTCGGCGCCAAAGTCGAGCGCGATTCCATGGAGATTCCCACCGTCGGCTGGTTCTCAATTCTCACCGACCCTACGGGCGCGACCATCGCTCTCTTCCAGCAGAAGAAATAAACAAACTCCGAAGCCGCTTCGCTCTGATCAACCTAACCCCACGTCATCTCGACCGAAGCGAAGCGGAGTGGAGAGATCTCTGTATTTCTCCTGGTGTCGGTATCACACCAGAGAATCTCAGCGTCAACGGCGCGTCTCATACCAGCCTGGGGCGATAGCCCCAGGTAAACAATGTGATAAGAACAGAGGGCTGAAGGCCCGACTCATCTTGCCACCACCAACGCTCGGGTGCCCCATTCATCGCAACAGGTTTATCGTTGCGATGGGTGGGATACACAATCTCAACCTACGTCATCTCGACCGAAGCGAAGCGTAGCGGAGAGATCCCTGTATTTTCTTTCGCTCTTCCAACACCAGCCACCGTCTCCTCTTGACTCGGCTGATAAAATAAAATCAGAGAGAAAGAGCAAAAGCCCGGAGCATTCCGGGCTTTTACTTGCCTCGAAGTCCAGACCTAAGTCCCTTCTTTCGAAGACTTTGGTACTTAAGTACAGGGGGAGGGGGGTACCTTGTTCTTCAGGCAAAAATCCTCGCTCGGCACGTTCGCCATCAGATACGATTCCACCGTGCGACTTCTCATCACAATTATTTTTTCTGCCCTCTTTCTCTCCGTCTCTTCCTCCGCGCAATGGGAGATCGAAGACGCTCACACGACCGCCAACCTGCGCGGCATCGACAACGTCGGCGGAGGCATCGCCTGGGCCAGCGGTTCAAACGGAACCGTCCTCCGCACTGAAGATGGAGGATACCGCTGGCAGCTCTGCGCCATTCCGCCCGGAGCCGAAAAACTTGACTTCCGCGGCATCCAGGCCTTCGACGCCAAAACCGCCATCGTCATGTCCAGCGGCAAGGGTGACCTCTCCCGCCTCTACAAGACCACCGACGGATGCCAAACCTGGAAACTCGTTTTCACCAACCCAGACAAAGATGGCTTCTGGGATGCTTTTCAGCTCGTTACTCCAAAGACTATATGGATTCTCGGAGATCCAGTTCCCTATCATCGTCCAGTACCCAACCCTCAGTTCGCGATCTACATAAGCGAGGGAGGAAAAAATTTTGTGCGATTCCAATCTCCTGCACTCGAAGCGGAACCATCGAAAGCTGGGGCATTTGCCGCGAGCAACTCATCCTTGCGCGTCTCTTCGCCACCTGGGTGGTGTTGGTTTGGCACCGGGGGAAGTAATGGCCCACAGATATTTTATGGCAATTTCTACTCGGACATGGTCACACCGTATGGCAGTGGAATTACACAGTTGAATTGGAATTCAGCGACAGTCACGATGGCCGTCGGCAGGACCGCTGGGATATTTTCAATCGCATTCAGAGAAACAGAAACTGGTGACCATCGCTACTGGGCACTACCGGCAAGGCTTGCCGCTGTCGGAGGCGACTACACCAAACCCAATGACACTGCCGGGAATGCGGCCTACTCACTGGATGGTGGAAAGACATGGCAGGTCGCTACAACCTTGCCTCATGGCTATCGCAGCGCTGTGGCTTGGGACGCACAGGACAAGCTCTGGATTACCGTTGGCCCAAATGGCACCGACATCTCTCGCGACGACGGACGCAACTGGACGGCGCTAAAGCCCGCAAAGAATGAACCTACAGACGCCGACAAAGACTGGAATGCGCTCTCGCTTCCCTTTGTTGTTGGCCCAAACGGCCGCATCGGCAAGCTTCGCCCCTCAGCCTTGCAGGCTGGAAAATAGACAATCATGGGCTAAAGTTCCTTTGTCTGGCGGGCGAGTAGTGGCACGGGTAAACCCGTGCCCTTAACGAAGCGACAATTTTCCCTGTTCCCTGTTCCCTGTTCCCT
>DASRSR010000145.1:0-8879 GCA_035656355.1 Edaphobacter sp. | reverse complement strand
TCATGAACCGCATCGAGTGCAAAGCCATCTGTTTGGAGACGCTCACGCAGTAAGGCGCAGAGCTCGGTATCATCATCGATAATCAGAAGCCGTCGCATCATTGCAACCAGACTCTCTCTACCTGCATGGTAGCCGCAGTTGTCGCGTTGTGCGCAAACTTTACCTGTCTTTACATTCCCTGACCATTCTTTATCGCATGAGCTTTTACAAGGCGTTGTACTTGGAGATGAAGCACGGGAGGGATGAGATGAAGCGTAAAACAATCTGGATCACAGTTGGAGTTGTATCGGTCGTCGTTCTGGTTGCCATTGCTGCGCGGGCAAGCTTGCGGAACGGAAATGGGTGGTGCGGTCACGGCCACTGGCATCGAGGTGGCCCTCTGAGCTATCTCTCTCATCAACTTAAGCTGAGCGATGCGCAGATATCGCAGGTGCATGCGATATGGAACGAAGAGCGGCCTGCGGTTGCGGGGATATTAAACAATATGGTTGATGGAGCACATCAAATGTCCGCTGCGACGGTTGACGGAAGGCAGGACGAGGGCAAGGTTCAGTCAATTGCGGCGGCGGAAGGAAATAATTTCGCAAAGCTGCTGATGGAGAAAGAACGAATCAAGTCGCGTATTTATACGACAGTATTGAGCGAAGAACAAAAGCAAACAGCAGATAAGCTTCAGCAGCGTGGCCTCAGCCGATTGGATCACGTCGTTTCCCGGCTCAATGAGCATAGAGACTAGGTATGAAAGAGACAGGGCTGCGGATAATCTACCGTCGCCCTGTTTCTTCTCAATTTGGAAGCCTAGGATTTGGCCGCTCGTTCCAGTTCGGCAATATCGAGCTTCTTCATCTTCATCATTGCCTGCATCGCTTTAGGATGCTTAATAAGTTCCGGTAGCTTCGCTGGGACGATTTGCCAGGAAAGCCCGAACTTGTCCTTGAGCCAACCGCACTGGCTTTCACTTCCGCCATCTGAAAGCCGTGTCCAGTAGAAGTCCACCTCCTCCTGAGAGTCGCAACGCACGACGAAAGAAATAGCCTCATTGAACTTGAAGATGGGGCCGCCATTGAGCGCTGTGAATTTTTGGCCGTCCAGCTCAAAGGCAATGGTAAGAACGCTTCCCGTGGGTCCAGGGGTGTCGTCGGTGTTTTGGAGTCCGCCGAGCCGTTTCGAGTTCTTAAAGATGCTCATATAAAAGTTAACTGCTTCTTCAGCGTTGTTGTCGAACCAAAGAAACGGTGTGATACGAGTAGAGTTTTCAAAACTGCTCATTCAGGGCACCTCATTCGATTTAGCATTCAGCGGTTCCAATGGAGACGGTTTACTGAGCCGTAGCGTTATCTGAGCATAATCACTTGCATTATGCAAGTGATTATGCGAATAAAATTCAGTGAAATAAATCGCTTCTTTTTATTCGTATTTAAGGGTTTGGACGGGGTCGAGCCTTGCTGCACGATTTGCTGGCAGGGTTCCAAAAAGAATGCCGACCAGCATCGAAGTGCCGAGTGCGATGATAGCCGACCACCCGCTGATAGGGATCTTGAATGGAGTTAATAACCTGACAGAGAGCGGAATCGCCAGCCCAAGCAGCGTACCGACCAGACCGCCGGCAAGCGAAAGGAAGACTGCCTCTGTAAGAAACTGCAATCGTATCTCGAGGCTGGTTGCGCCGAGGGCCTTACGGATGCCGATCTCACGTATGCGGGCCTGAACATTGGCCAGCATACTGTTCATAATGCCCACGCCGCTGACGATCAGCGTGATACCGGCGGCAAGCGTCAATACCAGCGTCAACATGTTGGCGATCTGCCCCATTACCTTGATTACCTGGGTCAAGGTGAAGGCAGTATAGGTTGAATTTGGCCGGTGTCTGCTTTTGATGATGGCCATGATCTGCTTCGATGCCGGAATCACGGTCATCGGGTCCTTCATGGTGAAGAAGAGCTCTTTGACCGTATCGGTGCCGGTAAAGTAGCGAGCAACCGGGTAGGGAATCAGCAGCGTCTGGTCGTTAATCTCCGACTGGCCGAAGGTATCGACGCGCTGTTTGAAGACGCCGATAATGACAAATGGAATTCCCTTGACGGTGATATTGCGATCCACTGCGGCCGCATCGCTGCCAAAGAGGGCTTTGGCAAAAGGTTCGACGATGACAGCGACTTTGGTGTGCGATGCAGCATCCTGATCGTCGAAGAAACGGCCAGCCAGCACGGCCAGATTGCGCACCTCTTTGTACTGCGGCGAGACGCCCAGCAGCATGGCATCCTTCGTAACTCCGTTACCCATGCCGACCGTGTAGTGGACCTCGAGCATGGGCGAAGACGCGATAATGCCGGGCACCTGTTCCAGCACGGCGGTGAGGTCTTCGCGCGTAAACAAATCGGGAGTAGTGACATTGTCCCCACCCTCGGTCGTGCCGCCGTTGTACTGCATCTCGATCATGTTGGGGCCAATGCTCGAGATGAGATTCAGCGCGTATTGTTTGCCGGTAAGCCCGATGGTAACGACCAGAATGATGGAAGCTGATCCGATAACCATGCCTAGCATGGTGAGTAGAAAACGCACCTTGCTGGCGCGAAAGCTATCGACCGCCAGGCGCACCACTTCGCTGAAGACCATGGTTGAGCGCGCGCTCGCCAGAGTGCGTTCAAAGGTGCTTGGTCGGTTGGGAACAGTAGTTGCCATCAGCCTAAAGATTGGACGACTTTAAGTATGGCAGCGGTTCACCGTTCCCGCCAGCTTTCTCTGTTTACTGTTGTGCCGCCTTGCAGAGTGGAGAATTCGGATCGGACATTGAGGGTGGAGGATTACTTGTGCCCCACTTGCTGGGAGCTGAGCCCATGTTGAAGATGAGCGTGCCTCCATCTGAAATCTGGTTATGTCGAAACCATGAAGTTTCAAGTGGTTTGCCGTTGAGCGTCGCCGATTGAATATAGCGATTGATGTGTTCAGGGTCGAGATTCCGGGCGATGATACGCAATGTCTTGCCCGAACCCAGATGGATATCGGCTTCAGGAAAACTGGGCGTACCAATCAGGTAATAGTCCTGACCGGCGTTGGGATAGAAGCCCAGCGAATTGAAGATGAACCAGCTCGACATCGCGCCTGAATCGTCGTTGCCGGGGATGCCGCTTCGCTGATCGGTAAAGTATTTTTCGAGCAACAGGCTCATAATTTCGGCGGTCTTGTCGGGACGGCCCGCCCAGTTATAAAGGACCGGAATCAGGAAGCCGGGTTCGTTCGTGACGTCGAAGTGTCCATGGCCGAACATGTAATCGAGGCGATCGACAAAAGTCTTATTTCCGCCGGTGAGGTCAATTACCTTGCGAACGTCCTGTGGTGCATACAGAGAGTAAGTCCAAAGGTCGCCTTCGTAGAAGAAGTCGGGCCATGTGCCACGAATTACCATATTGGGCGGCGCCCAGGAGCCGTCTGGGTTGCGCGGACGCAGGAAGCCCTTAAAACCGTTCACGGTGAGGCTGCTGTCCCATAGATGCTCCCAGTTGTGAGCGCGGGTGGCAAAGAGCTTCGCTTTGTCAGGATGATTGAGTCCGCAGGCGACCTCGGCGATGGCGAAGTCGTCGTAGGCGTATTCGACTGTGCGCGAGCCGGAGCGCTCGTCAGCGAGAGTAATGTAGCCCTTGGAGTTGTAATCCAGAATGCCGCCGCGGCCTTCCTTCTGCGGATCTTTCGGTGGCACAGAGGCGTCTTTCAGCATGGCCTGAAACGCAGTCTGGTAATCGATGCCTTTGAGACCTTTTACAAAGGCATCTGCTACGACGACATTCGCGTTACTCCCGCCCTGGGTTCGTCCGTTGTCGTTACCGCTGCGTGCATCGGGCATATATCCGGTGTGGCGATAGATGTCGATGAGCGAACGGATAAGATCGCGCTGACGATCAGGAGAGATCAGCGTAAGGAGCGGTCCAGAGCTGCGAAAGGTGTCCCATATGGCGTAGTAATCGTCGTAATAGGGTTCGCTGGATTTCCAATCGGGATTCTCGCCGGTTCGATCGGTCGGCATCAGCATGATGTGGTACATGGCGGTATAGAACTGAGTACGTTTTGAGGCACTTTCTCCATGAAGCTGAACCTTTGCCAGCTCATGGTTCCAAAGATCGACAGATGCCTGACGAATGGCGGCAAAATTCCACGCCGGGTCCTCCTGCTGCACGTTCTGTTTCGCCTGTTCGGAGCTGATGAAGGAGATGCCGACTTTTGCCTGAATTACCTGCCCGGCGTGCGTCGCGAAATCGAAGGTGACACCAATCGGCTGATCGCTATCGACGGTGACGTCTTTCGTTTCAGAGATAGTGTCGCCGCTCCAGGTACGCACTTTGCTCGCCGGTGTGTCGAGCACCATGTAGAAGTAAACTTTGTACTCGCCGCCTCGATTCCACCCCCCTGTATAGCGGCCCACCCCCTCAACTTCATGGTCTGAAAGGACATGTACTGTGCCCCCCAGAAAGTATTGCGACTCCCAGTTTGTGCCCTTGTCAAGGCTGTGTTCAACGTTGAGTGTAAGGTGAGACTGATCTGATGCAGGGAAGGTATAGCGATGAACGCCGACGCGACGTGTAGAAGTCAGTTCTGCGCGCGTGTGATAGCGGGTGAGCGTCGCAGCGTAGTAGCCGGGGTGGTTAACCTCATCGACACGCGGCGATCCAATGTCTGCTGGATTGAGCGGCCCAGTAACAGGAGCGACCAAAATATTGCCGTATTTGCCTGCTGCTCCACTAAGGTGAAGATGGCTGAAGCCGAGAATACGACCAGTGGTCATGTAGCCGAAGCTTGAAACGTTTCCGTCGAAGCTCTCCATATCCGGACCAACCTTGACCATGCCGAACGGCTGTGCGGCGCCGATGAAGGTATTGCCTCCCCAGTCCACGCCGATGAAAGGATAGACGTCCTTTACGTGATCGCTGGTTGAGCCTGTGGCTTTGGTGGTTGCCGCACGTGAACAAACCGGAGATGCAAATGCAGCGCAAAGTAACAGGGCAAGAGCAGAGCAAAAGGTGCGTTTGGCACAAAGTAACACGATCAATCATCTCCTTCAGCACGTTCTTCGGATACAGCAGAATGCTTCATAACAGGCTGGGCATCATCCATTGAAGATTCCGGTTTCTCTGAACGATAGCGGTAACTTTGAGGGATTTGCAAATAGTCAGACGCGAAATGATGCCAACGTATTCTCATGGAAAGAGAGAGCATGGCCGATAAAGTAGGGCTTGCAATCTCTTCAGGCCAAAAAGTTTTGTGCTGCTAAACTATGGTTACATCTCGTGTGGAGGGATGTGTGAGTGGTTGAAACAGGCGGTCTTGAAAACCGCTTTACCTTAACGGGTAACGGGGGTTCGAATCCCTCTCCCTCCGCCATCTAGCGAGAATCATGCATTCGACCTGAATGCACGCTATTTCTCCTGAATTATCTTCGTATCCTTGTAGCCAGAAGGCAGCCGTGATTTTGCGGATTCAGAAGATATGCGCGCCATGTGCGCCATATCCGACGTATGATCGCTCGGAGTCGCTTTTATATATTGGGTAGCTTTCCCAATTGAAAGTGAAAATCTGTCTCACGCAGATACCAAACTAAAAGCATTGGCTGAAAGTGGATATTCCGCAAGGGGAGAGATGAACCGACGAACCTTTAATAAACTCGCTAGTCTTGCAGCTCTGTCTGCGCTCGCTGAAAACAAGGACATTCAAGCCGCACAAATTGAGCCCGCTCAGAGTAATCCAGCGAATCCATCAGATCAGTTGATTTTGGAGGACCGCGAAATTCTGATGGCTTTCGACAAGCATACTGGTGCATTGACTCGGCTGGAGCGAAAATCCACACGCTGGTCGATTCAAAGACGCAGCGAATTAGGAATTTCCTTTCGTTTGCTTGCTCCTTTACCGAACCGCCGCGATAACTTCGTCCTTGGGCAGAAGCAGCAGGTTTCGAAGATCATCAGGACCTCCGATCAACAGATCCACATTGAATGGGAACATCTGAATAGTGAGCATGGTGGCGTGTTGCCCATCACCTTTATGGCCATAGTAACGCTGAAAAATGGAACCGTGACCTTCGAGAGCGAATTGGTAAACAACTCGACTCTGATGGTCGAGACAATCGATTATCCATACCTCGGAGACCTCAATGCGCCTGCGCGCGACAGCTCGCTTACAAGTGAGCATATGTGGTACGGCAACCTTGTTTCGAACCAGATTTATCCACACTTCGGCAATGCCAAAGGATATTGGGGCGTGGATTTTCCCACGAAGACGATCGATTCGAAGCAAAGTCTCTTCTGTCTTCTTCAGTCGCCGAAAGAAGGTTTGTACGTTGAGATGCACGATCCTACTTTGCGCTACCTTCTGGAATACACCTTCGAGCAGCATCCAGGAACGGTTGACTCAATCAATAATCTCGTTACCCAACAGGATGAAATCTCCGGCAAGCCAGTGCATCTGGAATTTCGAACTTGTCACTTTATATTTGCGCATCCTCACTCTACGTTCAAATTGGCGCCCATCGTCATGCGCTCGTATAGCGGTGACTGGCACGCAGGCGTGGATCTCTATAAGCAATGGCGCAGCACATGGTACAAGCAGCCACATATCCCTTCCTGGGTGCTCGATGTGCACTCATGGCAGCAGCTACAGATCAATGCGCCAGAAGAGGACTACACCATACCTTATCGGGAACTTACAAAGTATGCTGCCGAGTGCGCTGATAACGGGGTGAGCGCCATTCAGCTCGTTGGCTGGAACCGCGGCGGTCAGGACCGCGGAGATCCTTCGCAGGACACAGATCCCGGATTGGGAACCTGGCAGGAGCTACACGATGCGATTGCTCAGATTCAGGCTACGGGCGTGAAGATGATTTTGTTCGGCAAACTGAACTGGGCCGACATGACGACGGAGTGGTACAAAAAAGAGCTTTACAAATATGAGGCCACCGATCCTTATGGCATTCCCTATCAGCAGGGAGGCTATAGCTACACCACTCCTACGCAGTTGGCGGGTATCAATAATCGCCGACGCGCTGTGATGGATTTCTTGAGTCCTGGCTATCGTAGTATCGCTGCACATGAATTTCAAAAGATATTGAATCTTGGTGCCGCAGGATGGCTATTCGACGAAGTATGCCATCACGGTCCAGTGGAGTATTCCTTCAGTCCCGACCATGGATATACTGCCCCGGGATACATCTACGCCGGGGATTTGCCAATGTCGCAGCTTCTTCGTAGCACAGCTGATCGTGTCAGTCCTGATTTTCTATTTTCTGGTGAGGGCCCACAGGATTGGCTGATGCAATATTATCCGGTCTCATATTTTCGTATTAATAGGGATTCCAGGCCAGTTTGTCGTTACATTGATCCTCAGGCCCCGCTTATGGTGGCAGTTACTGGTTTTGATGATCGTGAGATGCTCAACCAGATTTTGCTCTATCGATACATCATCAGTTACGAGCCTTATTACTTTAAAGGGCAACTTACTGATTTTCCATTGACGTTGTCCTACGGTAAGAAGATTGATGCTTTGCGTCGTAGATACAGACACTATCTCTGGGACAGTGAGTTTCGCGACACCCTTGGTGCCGCTGTGACTGCGGATGGCTCAGTGCGGCATTCTGTATTTGTTGCACAAGACGGAAAGCGCGCTGTCGTGATCGTTAATCAGGAGATAAAGAAACCGATTATGGTCAGATTGGATCTTCCAAAAGCGCAAAGCCTGATCGTTGTTACTCCAGAACAACCTGATCCTAAGCCGACATCCGGAAAGCTTCAGATTCCTGCCCGCTCGGCTGTGGTGGTCATGGAGTAGTCCACTGGGCTGATTAGGTTGAGCTGAGCGAAGCGATGCGGCGCAACTCTGGAAGAATGTCGCCTAAGCTTACGGCTGCTGCATCTCTGGTTCCCAGAGCAAAATAGGCCTTGCGATAAAGCGCGAACAGCTCTTCGTAAATTACCGCTGCATCCTTATTTGGCTCAAAAACTCGATAATCGAGGCACATTGCTTTCTGCGCTTCTTCTATGGTTTTGAAGGTGCCCGCCGCAAGCAATGCCATAATGCCTGATCCCAGGCTCGTAGGAATTCCTTTTGGAACGAGCACAGGCTTGTTGAGCACATCCGCATAGATTTGATTAAGGACATCGCTACGTTGCGGAATGCCGCCTGCATTGATAAGGCGCTCGATGGGAACGCCATACTCTGCCATGCGCTCCAAGATAATGCGCGTGTGCATCGCAGTGCCTTCGATCGCTGCATACAGCTCATCCTGTGCCGTGTGCATAAGATTCCAACCGAAAGTGACGCCGCCAAGGTCGGAGTTGACCAGCACTGTACGATCACCGTTGTCCCATGTCAGCCGTAAAAGGGCAGTCTGACCGGGGCGATACGTTTCAAGGCCATTTGCGAGCTCGGCGACACTGGTGTTCGCGCGGCGGGCGATGGCGTCGAAGATATCTCCAGTGGCGGATAAACCTGCTTCTACGCCTGCATAAAGAGGATGCACGCTGCCTGGAACAATGCCGCAGACGCCTGGGATGAGTGTTGCCTGCTTCAGCATGGCAATCAAACAGGTAGACGTCCCGATAACATTGACGACGTCTCCTTCGCGGCAACCTGCTCCAATCGCATCCCAATGCGCATCAATCGCGCCAACGGGAATCGGAGTGCCAGCGCGCAAGCCGAGTTTCTCTGCCCATTCTGCCGAAAGATGGCCTGCGAGCCGGTCCGAGGTCAATGTCTCGCCGGCCAGTTGATCACGAACACCGTCGAAGAGTGGGTCGAGCTTTGAGAGAAAGCTCTGCGGAGGTAGACCATCCCATTTCGGGTTCCACATCCACTTATGGCCCATCCCGCAGACGCTGCGTTTCACCAGCTTTGGATTA
>DASRSR010000144.1:0-6193 GCA_035656355.1 Edaphobacter sp. | reverse complement strand
GCATGGATGGGACCAGGTGGAGTGCCTGATTGCCACCAATGCGGGCGAGCCGTTGAAGCCTCTGCATGAGATTGCATCCGGCGGTGAGATGTCGCGCGTGATGCTGGCACTGAAGGTGACAGTGGAAGAGGGCGCGCCGGGTACAAGGAAGAAGGCCCCATTGCCAAGGACGCTGGTCTTCGATGAGATTGACATCGGGATTGGCGGGCGTGCGGCTGAAGCAGTTGGCAAAAAACTGAAGACACTGTCCCGTGGCCAGCAGGTGCTGTGCATTACGCATCTTCCCCAGATTGCCGCCTTTGGCGATCAGCACTTCCTGATTGAGAAGACAGAAAAGCGTGGCCGGACGCAGACGGATGTTCGCCTGATGGAAGACTCAGAGCGAACGCAGGAGATTGCCCGTATGTTGAGCGGAGCCAAACTGACTGAGACCAGTTTGAAACACGCCGAACATCTTTTGCAGACCAGCCGGTAAGGACGCACATCTTCTCTTCCGGCGGCGGCATCCATTCAAGGAGGTCGATACTCCAGAGGAGGATCTATGGCAATGGAATCGAAGAAGTGCGCGATGAAGAGTTGTAATTGTGTTCCGCCCGAAGGGCAAAAATATTGTTCGACCTATTGCGAAAACGCAAAAGATGTAACAACGCTCAAATGCGAGTGCGGGCATCCGGGATGCAGCGGTAGCAAGTTATAGTGACCGCGATTGAACTTTAACGAATCGTTTTCGGGTGGTAGACGGGAGGCGCTCGCGTGGTTTCACCACTGTGGCTGCCGTGCACCAAATCTGGTTCAATTTCGCCGCAAATATCCGGTAGACACGGTATACTGGAAGGCGTGACTACATCCACTCTTGACCACGCCGTGAACGATAGCGGCACATCCAAAACCAAGCGAGTTCTTCTGCTTAAGCCTCGCGGCTTCTGCGCCGGTGTTGTCCGGGCCATTGACGTGGTTCAGATTGCGCTGGAGACCTTTGGTGCGCCGATTTATGTTCGCAAGGAGATCGTGCATAACAGCTATGTTGTGAACGACTTGGCCAAGAAGGGCGCAATCTTCGTCAACGAGCTGGACGAGGTGCCTGAAGGGGCCCGGGTTATTTATTCGGCGCATGGAGTTTCCCCAGCCGTGCGTGAGCGGGCCAAGGAACGTGGACTGAAGGTGATTGATGCGACCTGTCCTCTGGTGACCAAGGTGCATGTTGAGGCCATCAAGTTTGCGAAGCAGGGCTATTCGCTGGTACTGGTCGGCCATCGCGATCATGAAGAGGTTGAGGGTACCCAGGGAGAAGCTCCCGAGGTAACGCAGGTGGTTTCGACGGTAGAAGAGGTCGAGGCACTGGTGGTGCCCGACCCGGAGAAGGTTGCGTATCTTACGCAAACGACGCTCTCGCTCGATGAAGCGCGTTACATGATTGAGGCGCTCAAGAAGAAGTTTCCCAACATTGTGGGTCCGCACGCACAGGACATCTGCTATGCGACGGAAAACCGGCAGACTGCGGTGAAGAACGTTGCTCACGGAGCGGATGTGGTGCTGGTTGTAGGGTCGCGCAATAGCTCGAACTCCAATCGTCTTGTGGAGGTTTCCCAGAACCTGGGAACGAGTTCTTACCTGATCGATAAGGCCGAGGATATTCGGCCGGAGTGGCTTGATGAAGCGGGAACGATTGCGGTGACTGCCGGAGCTTCCGCTCCGGAGGTGTTAGTAAAAGAGGTTGTCGAGTATCTTCAGGCAAAAGGTTACGGTTCGGTGGATGAAGTGGAAGTAATGCCGGAGAATGTGCGTTTCGGTTTGCCGCCAGACATCGTTCAGGCGATCGCATCCGCCCCTGCTGCACGGTAGGCGGAAGAAAGGCCAGTCGGGAGATTCGACTAATATGAGCACAACTTCCGTTAATCCGAAGGCGGCAGGCAAGTCTACGCAGCCGCGCTTCGGTCGTATGGATCTGGGGCTGGAGCAGGTAGCCGATGGAATCCGACGCGCGAAAGAATGGCTGCTAGGGCAGCAAAATCCAGAGGGATACTGGTGCGGCGAACTTGAAGCAGACAGTATGCTCGAGTCGGACTACATCTTTCTGCATAAGCTGCTCGGCACCGGCGATCCGGGCAAGATGGAGCGGGCAGTCAATGAGATTCTTCGCCATCAGAATGAAGATGGCGGCTGGAGTCTTTATCCGGGTGGGCCTTCCAATATCAACTATGGCGTGAAGGCGTATCTTGCGTTGAAGCTGATGGGATGGTCGAAAGACCATCCGGTGCTGGTGAAGGCGCGGGAATGGGTACTTGCCAACGGTGGTGTGGTGAAGTGCAACACCTTTACCAAGATCTATCTCTGCACGATGGGGCAATACGAGTACGATGCGGTTCCTGCGATCCCCCCGGAGATTGTTCTCTTTCCGAATTGGTTCTACTTCAACATCTACGAAATCTCTTCATGGTCGCGCGGCATTCTGGTTCCGCTTTCGATCATCTATGCCAACAAGCCATTTAAGAAGCTTCCTCCGGAACAAGGGATTGAGGAACTGTTTGTCGGCGGACGCGAAAATGCCGATCTTCGGCTGCCCTGGGACAAGAAGAACCTTATAAGCTGGCGCAACTTCTTTCTCTTCTGGGATCGCGTCGCTCATGGGTTTGAGCGCGTCCATATTCGTCCGTTGCGCAAGATTGCACTGCGCAAGGCAGAGAAGTGGATGCTGGCGCGATTTGAAAAGTCCGATGGTCTAGGCGCAATCTATCCGGCCATGCTGAACTCGATTGTTGCGCTACGTTACCTTGGCCGCTCGGTTGACGACCCGGAGATGATTCGCGCGCTGGATGAATTTGAGAAGCTGGGTATCGATTGTCCGGAGGGAACGCCCGAATATCCGACGCCTACCTTCCGCATGCAGCCCTGTCTTCCGCCGGTGTGGGATACAGCGCAGGCGATGTTTGCTCTCGGTGAAGCAGGCGTTCCGCGTAACGATCCGCGCATGTTGAAGGCTGCAGACTGGATACTTTCCAAGGAAGTCCGGCAGAAGGGCGACTGGGCCGAGAAGGTAAGAAACGTTGAGCCAGGTGGATGGTACTTCGAGTTCAACAACGAGTTTTACCCAGACATCGATGATACCGGTCAAGTATTGCTGGCGTTGAACTTTGTCGATAATCCTCGTGAGCGCTATCAGCATGAAGTTTGCCAGCGGGCCCTGAACTGGATATGGGCGATGCAGTGCAAGAACGGCGGCTGGGCGGCTTTCGACAAGGACAACACGAAGAGCATCTTCGAGTACATTCCTTTTGCTGACCATAACGCCATGCTTGATCCGCCGACAGTAGATATCACTGGCCGCATGCTGGAGATGCTGGCGCAGTACGGCTATACCCGCAAAGATCCTCGCGTCGAAAAGGCTGTTCAGTTCATCTTAAAAGAGCAGGAACCTGACGGAAGCTGGTTTGGGCGCTGGGGCGTGAATTATCTGTATGGCACGTTTCTGGTGCTACGCGGATTGGAAGCCATGGGCGTATGGAACCATGAGCCGGCAGTACAGCAGGCGGCTGAGTGGGTCCGTATGGTGCAGAATGCCGATGGAGGTTGGGGCGAGACATGCGGCACCTATGACGATCCGGCGCAGCGCGGCATTGGCCCCAGTACGCCATCGCAGACGGCATGGGCTTTGCTTGGGCTGCTGGCCGCGGGGGATACACGCTCTGATTCGGTGGCCAAGGGAATTCGCTGGCTGATTGAGCGTCAGCATGAGGATGGAAGCTGGAGCGAACTTGTACCTGGTCGCAACGGCGAGAGTTATTACACAGGGACTGGATTTCCCAAGGTGTTTTATCTGGGATACCACCTGTACAGGCAGTATTTTCCATTGTTGGCGCTAACGACTTATCAGCGTGCAATGGAGCATGAAGCGGCGGCGAAGTAGCCGCCAAGAAAGATTCGGTCGGAGGAAGAACTGATGGCAGTACCAGTTTCACAGGCCTGGACAGTTGCAACTTATGTTCTGAAGCAGAGGATGAAGGGGAGAAAAAAGTATCCTCTTGTGCTGATGCTCGAGCCGCTGTTCCGCTGCAACCTGGCATGTGCGGGCTGCGGAAAGATTCAATACCCCGCGCATATTTTGAAAGCGGAGCTTTCGCCGGAAGAGTGCTTCAAGGCGGCGGAAGAGTGCGGGACACCGATGGTTGCGATCCCCGGTGGTGAGCCGCTGCTTCATCCGAAGATGCCGGAGATCGTTGCCGGCCTGGTAGCGCGCAAAAAGTACGTCTACATGTGTACCAATGCTCTTCTGCTGAAGGAGAAGCTGCATCTGTTCAAGCCGAGCAAGTATCTTTCCTTCTCGGTGCATGTGGACGGTCAGCGCGAGCATCACGATTTTTCAGTCTGCCGTGAGGGCGGTCACGATATTGCGATGGAAGGCATTCGCGCAGCAGTTGCGGCTGGCTTCCGTGTCACGACGAACACGACACTCTTTGACGGTGCAGATCCAAACAGCGTGCGCGCGCACTTTGACGAGCTGATGGCGGCGGGCGTCGAAAGCATGATGGTCTCGCCCGGTTACACATATGACAAAGCTCCGGACCAGAAGCACTTCCTCGGCCGCGCGCGCTCCAGAAAGCTTTTCCGTTCGATTCTGTCGAACCGCAAAAAGAGCTGGCGCTTTAATGCTTCGCCCATCTTCATGGAATTTCTGATGGGAAAGAAAGACCTCCGTTGTACGCCGTGGGGTATGCCGACGTTCAGCATCTTCGGCTGGCAGAAGCCTTGCTATCTGCTGCAGGATGGCTACGCTGACTCGTTCCAGGAGTTGATGGAGACGGTTGAATGGTCCAATTATGGAACGGAGAGCGGGAATCCCCGCTGTGCGAACTGCATGGTTCACTCAGGATATGAGGCCAGCGGCGTGAACTATACCTTCGGTTCGTTGAAGGGATTGCTGCAGACGGCGAAGGCAATGTTCTTCAGCACGTATGAAGATGAAGGTGCGATGAAGCTGCTGAACGAGTGGAAGCCTGCACATGATGGTCCGCTGGTGCAGATCGCCTCTGCGGCGGGCGAAAAGGCGAGCGAACTTCAGGAAGTTTCAGGAGACTGAGCATGGCGACTGATCTACAGGAAGCAGCAAAGATTGCGCAGTTGGCGCATGAAAATCCAGATGAGATTGAGGTCGCCGCCGGGCGTGAGCGCGAAGTCCTGGAGGGATGGGTCCCGGAGCTTGCTACTGATGCCGAAATACGCGAGGCCTTGGAGAAGGCGTTCGACTATCGCGGAGATATTACGATCACGCGAAAAGATGGCTCGAAGGTAGAAGGTTATCTTTTTGATCGCCGTTCCGGTAAGACTTTGTCGGAGTCGTTCGTCCGGGTTATCCCATCCAGCGCGCACACAAAGGTAAATGTTGCCTATGCGGATATTGCGGCACTCGCTTTTTCCGGTCGAGATACTGCAGCGGGCAAAACCTTTGAGGCGTGGGTAAAGAAGTACTGGGAGAAGAAAGCTGCCGGCGAACGCAATATCCAGATTGAGCCGGAGAAGCTGGACTAATCCGATTCCTAACATTGCATCATCCTTTGAGGAAAGAGCAGGAACGTGCGCGCATTTATTACCGGGGCGACCGGCTTTGTTGGCGGCCATGTAGCGCGAGCGTACGCCGCTGAAGGCGCAAGCCTTCGTCTGCTAACACGTAAGACCAGCCGGCTTGATTCTCTGGCCGGCCTGGATGCGGAGACAATCGTTGGCGATCTGCGCGAACCCGAAACACTGCGTTCTGCGCTAACGGGTTGCGATGCGCTGGTCCACGTTGCCGCTGACTATCGGCTGTGGGTGCGTGATCCCCATGAGATGTATACGGCTAACGTTGATGGCACGCGTGAGTTATTGAAGCTGGCGCGTGAAGCCGGTGTTCCGCGAGTCGTTTACACATCGAGTGTTGCTACGATGGGCTTTCGTTCCGATGGCTCCATCGTAGATGAAGATACCCCAGTCTCGCTGACGGAGATGATCGGCCACTATAAGCGGTCGAAGTTTCTCGCTGAGCAGGAGGCCATTCGTGCAGCGCAGGCCGGCCAGCATGTGATGATTCTGAATCCGACAACGCCGATTGGCGCGGGCGACGCCAAGCCCACGCCGACGGGAAGAATTATCGTTGACTTCCTCAATAAGAAATTCCCCGCGTATGTAGATACCGGTTTGAATCTTGTCGATGTTGATGAAG
>DASRSR010000143.1:0-9888 GCA_035656355.1 Edaphobacter sp. | reverse complement strand
CAACGATGAGGCAATGATTGAAGAGGCGTTCCGCACCGGCAAAGGAGTTGGATGGCACGAACATCATCACGATCTATTCCATGGAACGGAGCGTTTCTTTCGGCCCGGCTATATTGCGAATCTTACATCGAGCTGGATTCCTGCGCTCAATGGCGTTCAGGAAAAGCTTGAGCGAGGAGCCAAGGTGGCCGATATTGGCTGTGGCCTGGGTTCTTCAACGATCCTGATGGCGAAGGCGTTTCCGAAGTCTGAGTTTTTCGGGTTCGACTATCACGATGGCTCAATTGAGCTTGCTCGAAAACAGGCAAAGCGCGAAGGTCTTGATGCCCGCCTGCATTTCGAGACGGCGATGGCAAAGAACTATCCAGGCCGCGATTACGATTTTGTGGCTTGCTTTGACTGCCTGCACGATATGGGCGATCCAGTGGGTGCCGCGGGCCATGTCCATTCGACTATGAAGAGTGATGGAACATGGATGATTGTCGAGCCCTTCTCTGAAGATGCGACCGAAGCGAACCATAATCCCATTGGGCGAGTGTTTTATTCAGCCTCAACTTTGCTTTGCGTACCTGCCTCCATCTCTCAGGAAGTTGGTCTTGCACTTGGGGCGCAGGCTGGAGAAAAGCGTATCGGAGATGTGGTGCGTGCGGGAGGATTCACACGTTTCCGCCGGGCAACGCAGACTCCATTTAATCTGGTCTTTGAGGCTAGACCGTGATTTGTGCCGGAGTGAGGCAATGATTCGCATCAGCATTCCGGACGAGGCCTGCGCGACTTCATCTGATACCCATATACTGAATTAGTTGGAACATGGGAGGAATTCAGATGAGACTGTATCAAATGGCCGATCCGGTGCGGTATGAATTGATGAATACCGAGGACCTGCGCGAGACGTTTTTGCTGGAAGGCATGTTTACGCCGGGGAAGATTGAGTTGGCCTACGTTGATCTTGATCGCACAGTGATCGGCGGAGCCGTGCCTACAAGCTCTCCATTGAAGCTGGAGACCCAGCCGGAGCTCCGTTCGGAGTATTTTCTGGAGCGGCGCGAGTTGGGTGTTCTGAATGTGGGCGGACCTGGTTCTGCTTCCGTGGACGGAAAAACCTTTGAGCTCGATAAGTTGGACTGCCTGTACGTTGGCCGAGGCTCCAAAGAGGTTACTTTCTCAAGCAAAGATGCGGCTAACCCGGCCAATTTTTATCTATTAAGCTATTTGGCCCATGCGCAATATCCGACCGCCATGGTAAAGTTTGCCGAGTTGAAGGGTCTCGAACTTGGCAGCGTAGAGACGTGTAACAAGCGCACAATCTACAAAGCGATTTATAAAGAAGGAATCAAGAGCTGTCAGTTGGTCATGGGCTTTACCCTTCTGGCTCCTGGCAGCAACTGGAATACGATGCCTGCGCACACGCATATGCGGCGCAGCGAAGTTTATTTTTATTTTGATGTGGACCCAGCACACCGGGTCTTCCATCTGATGGGCCCACCGGATGCTACCAGTCATTTGGTGATGGCGGACAAAGACGTTGTGGTCTCACCCGGATGGTCGATTCATGCTGGGGTAGGAACAAAGAACTATGGCTTCTGCTGGGGCATGGGCGGAGAAAACCAGGCATACGACGATATGGACGGCGTCGCGATTGCAGATCTGAGATAGCGAATTTAAGAGCAGAAATTTTAAAGAATAACGGAGACCATAAATGGCAGCAGGCAAGGCCGGAAGCAGTTTGACGTTACGTCCGAAGGACGAGTGCAAATGGGACCTGGTAAGTCTTGGCGAAGTAATGTTGCGGCTCGATCCTGGCGATGTTCGCGTAGCTACAACACGTCAGTTCAATGTGTGGGAAGGGGGCGGCGAATATAACGTTGCCCGCGGATTACGCCGCTGCTTTGGTCTTAAGACTGCCATCGTCACCGCGCTGGCAGATAACCCAGTTGGACGTCTGATTGAAGACCTGATGCTGCAGGGTGGTGTGGACCAGTCGCATGTGGTCTGGACGAAATATGACGGTGTTGGCCGTACGACTCGCAATGGCCTGAACTTTACCGAGCGTGGCTTTGGCGTTCGAGCTGCACTTGGGTGCTCGGACCGTGGTCATACTGCAGTCAGTCAGTTGAAGCCTGGACAGATCGACTGGGATGAGATCTTCGGTAAAGAAGGTGCGCGCTGGTTGCATACCGGCGGCATCTTCTGCGCGCTTAGCGAGACGACGCCTGAGGTTGCCAAGGAAGCCATGGCATCCGCGCGCAAGCACGGCACCATCATTAGCTACGATCTCAACTATCGCGATTCGCTCTGGAAGTCTATTGGCGGTAAGGCGCGCGCGACTGAAGTGAATCGCGAACTGGCTTCTTATGTCGATGTGATGATCGGCAATGAAGAAGACTTTACTGCGGCCCTGGGCTTTGAGGTTGAAGGCACGGGAGAAGAACTGGGTGAGCTTGATACTGCCAGCTTTCGCCGCATGATTGAAAAGGCGGTCGCAACCTTCCCCAACTTCAAAGCTGTCGGTACGACACTGCGTCACGCGAAGACAGCGAGCGTTAACGACTGGGGCGCGGTCTGCTATTACCAGGGCGAGTTCCACGAGGCACGGCCTATGCCCGACCTTGAGATCTTCGACCGCGTCGGTGGGGGCGACTCATTCGCGTCAGGCCTGATCTATGGCTTTCTCAATGAAAAGGGGGCAGACTGGGCAGTGAACTGTGGTTGCGCTCATGGCGCCCTGGCCATGACCACGCCGGGCGATACCACGATGGCCACCTTCGACGAAGTGCAGCGCCTTATGAAGGGTGGCGGCGCTCGTGTGCAGCGGTAAACGGAAGTTCAGGAGAGAAGGAAGAGGATATGAGCAAGGCTGAAGTATTGAAATCACTCCGCGAGATCGGGCTTGTCCCGGTGTTGCGGGCAGAATCGGTAGAAAAAGCACTGGCGCTTGCCGAAGCGATTGCCGCCGGCGGCGTAACAGTGCTGGAAGTCACGATGACCGTTCCCGGTGCAATTCAGGTAATGCGTAAGCTGGCTGAACAGCGCCCCGACATTTTGATCGGTGCGGGAACCGTTCTGGATGCAGAGACGGCACGGATGTGCATCCTCGAAGGCGCCAAGTTCGTTGTAAGCCCGGCGCTGAACTTGCAGACCATCGAGATGTGCCATCGCTACTCGGTTGCTGTACTGCCGGGTGCGCTTACACCCACTGAAGTTGTGACTGCATGGCAGGCTGGTGCAGATGTAGTTAAGGTCTTTCCGGCAAGCGCATTGGGCGGAGCAAAGTACCTGACTGCCTTGAAAGGGCCGCTTCCTCATATCGACCTGATCCCGACTGGTGGTGTCTCTCTGGCGACCGCAGCCGACTTCCTCGCGGCTGGAGCCTTTGCGCTCGGTGTTGGGTCTGATCTCGTCGATGCCAAAGCAATGGCGGCAGGCAAGCCTGAAGTTGTAACTGAAAGCGCTAAAAAGTATCTGGCAATCGTCAAAGAGCACCGCGCAGCGAAAAAAGCCTAAAGTCACAGTAACGGAGGCAGGAACTATTCATCTGCCTCCGTTCTGCTTTTAAGCTCTCAGTCGTGCTATCCAGAGCAGCGGTTGCCGTATGGGAAATGTACGCTGCAGCTCGAGGATTTCCGTATCAGCCGGTAGTGTCTTCCACACATCGGCGTACTCCGGCCGCATGTAGGCACGTGCGCAGAACAGCAGACTTGGGCAGCGTAGCGGCAGATTGTCAAAATATTTGGCATCGGCTTCGTATGGCCACATCTTGCGGTCTTTGATGAAGGGGAAGTGCCATGCAATGGCAGACCGCATCCCTGGCCCATCCTGCAAATAAAAATCCCACACGCTGTTGAATGGTGTGTAAAGAAGCTGACATACGCCGGCCAGCATATCCAGATTGAAGAGCGATAGACGATATGGATAACGGGTACTCAGCTCATTCGGGAAAGAACCGGCCTCTGATATCTGAGCGCGAATTGTGGTCGATTTGTAGCGTTGGCGCAACGCATTGAGCGGCGCGTCGTCAGAACCGGGTTTGAGCGATAGCTGCATCCGCGCAAACGCGCATGTTTGCAGCAGCCACGAGCTTCCATGGTGGCTTTTATCGTCGCGTGCCAGTCCACCGAGCTGCGAAGTTGTAAGCCAATTGAAATAAGCCGCGAACCAGGTTTCTATGCCGTCGAGGTCTGCTTTCGCTAAAGCTGATGACTGGGCCAGGAAGGGAACTGCCTGCGCAACTTCTGCAAGATGCACTGTTTCCAGGATGCTTTGGTAACGACCCTCTTTTGCGGGAGGGATGGTCTGCGCATATCGCAGGTTGGGAATCATGCTGGTGGTGGGATCCACGAACCACGCGCGAAGATGTTTGACGGCATGGTCGGCGTAACGCTGCTCGTTGGTTAGCACGAAGGCTGCCGTCAGCGCAGGAAACTGCATACTGAAGTGAAGCAGCGCATCGCGGTGTGCTGTAAATGCGTCGGGGTTCGGTTGGCCAACACGTTCAAGGTAAGGGCCATTTGGTTTGGCGGGGTCAGGCCAGTAGTCTTCTGCCTCAGAATAGAAGTCGCGAGGACTGCCCGGACTACGTTTGCACGGCAAGGTCGTGAGCGGTTCGGGCAGTTGAGTCAGGTATTTCTGCGCCATTTTCAGGATGCGATCGCGATCAATCGCCGCAACATCAGGCCGCGAGGTGGATTGCGCACCGACCATGACAGCCTGCGAGCCGAGTAATGCCGCGGCACCGGAGCAGAAGGTTCTGCGAGAGATGAGCATGGCAGCCCTCGTTGCCGAAGACTATCATGTCGCACATGCCAAAGGTGCTGGGAAGACATTAGCATTGGTTTAGTGCATACATTTATCCGGTCTGCGATTCTGTCTCTATTGGGTCTGTCAATGTGCTGCCTTCCGCTTTTCGCTGCGGGCACAAAGATAACAATTTGTGCTCGCGATCAGCATGGAGATGCCATTGCCGGGGCAATAATACAGGTGCAGCCCGGCACACCGCAGGCAATCAGCGACAGCAGTGGCTGCGCCAATGTTGTCGCAGTGACGGGAGCACAGGTCGAAATTTCCCACCCTGGCTTCGCGTCAGCTACGAAGACAATTGAAGCTCAGCCACAGCCGTTGATCGTCATCATGCATGTAGCTGCTGTATCGGAGGCGGTGGAGGTAACGGCAGCCAGAACTCCATTGCCGCTCGATGCCAGCGCCAGCAGTGTTCGCATCATGACTGGACAGCAACTCAGCGAAGCACCCGGCTTTACCTTGGACGACCGGTTGCGCCAGGTCGCCGGGTTTCAGCTCTTTCGCCGTACAAGCTCTTGGATTGCGAATCCAACCTCGCAGGGAACCTCGTTGCGCGGTCTGGGTTCGACTGCTGCCAGTCGAACCCTGGTGCTGAGCGATGAGGTGCCTCTGAACGATGCTTTTGGCGGCTGGGTGCATTGGAATGAGATTCCCCAACTTGCGGTGCGCGATGTGGAGCTAATGCGCGGCGGAGCATCGGACCTTTATGGCTCCAGCGCTATTGGCGGCGTTATCGATGTCGTGCCGGTTGCTCCCTCGCGATTTCATTACGTAGCGGATGTATTTGGCGCGAGTAAAGATACTTCATCGCTGAATGGCCTGCTTACTGCGGGTGACAAACGATGGAGCGGCCTGGGTGTGACGACGCTTTTCCGTACAGATGGATACATTACAACTGCGCCGGATGTGCGCGGTGAAGTAGATATTCCCAGCAATGTGCACTCGCAGAGTGGACGGCTGGAACTGCGGCATCAGATCGGTGGAACGGGCGACGTGTTTTTGCGCGGCAATCTTCTCAATGAAGCACGAAGCAATGGAACTCCAATGCAGACTAATGCCACACGCATTTGGAGATATGCGACAGGTGCGAACTGGTCACCTGCAAATGCCGGCAGGTTTCTGTTGAGGCTTTACGGAACAGACCAAAACTATCGTCAGAGTTTTTCTTCTATTGCTGCAGGCCGTGCTTCTGAGCGTTTGACCAACCTGCAGCGAGTCCCTTCTCAGCAGATAGGTGGCGCGTTGCAGTGGGCACGCAGCTATGGCGCATTTACCGTTGTTGCCGGTGGCGATCTTCTGGATACGCGCGGTACCGACAATGAAACAAGCGTAAAGAGTGGCGTGCATCAACCTACAGTAAGCACAAGCGCCCGCCAGCGTGATGCAGGTATCTATGGAGAGCTTCTGTGGCAGCCCGCAACCTGGTCCATTGCGTTTTCTTCGCGGATCGACCATTTCCGCAGCTTCGATGCCAGGCAAGCAAGCAGCGGCCAATCATCTCCTCTACTGGGAATTGGTGAAACGATCTTCGATCCGCGCCTGGGGATCGTCAAACGTGTCGGTGGTGGACTTTCACTAACCGCCTCAGGCTTCCGTGCATTTCGCGGACCGACCTTGAACGAGCTATACAGAAAGTTCCAGGTCGGTCAGCAGATTACGTTAGCCAATGGCAATCTGCGTTCAGAGCGAGCGACGGGCGCCGAGGCAGGAGCATTGATGGAGCTCCGGCACTGGGGCTCGGTGAGGGGAAGCTACTTCTGGACTGAAGTGAATCGCCCTGTATCTTCGATTACGCTTTCTTCGACGCCAAACAGTCAGGTGTTGCAACGCGTCAATCTGGGCCAGTTGGCCAGTCGCGGTCTTACTGCTGAATTTGAGTTAAAGCCTTCCAGCTTTCTAATGCTGACTGGCGGCTATCAGTACGCCGTTTCTACGGTCACAAAGTTTCAGGCCGATCCTACGCTGGTCGGCAAATGGACGCCGCAGGTTCCACGAAACAGTGCGTCGTTGCAGGCCCGTTTTCATCGGCAAAGCATTGGCACATTCAATGTTGATTTGCGCACGAGTGGACGGCAATATGATGACTCAGCGAACCAGTTCCCGCTGGATGGTTATGCGCAGGTCGATCTGTATGCGGAACATGCTTTTGGAAAATGGGCGGTTTATAGCTCGGTACAGAATCTTCTGAACAGTGAGATTCAGGTGGGCCGCACACCTTTGCTTACCTTAGGTTCGCCCAGGCTCATCGCTGTCGGAGTGCGACTTCATTAGAGAGTGCCGTAGAAGGAAGGGCAGCAACAGAAGAGAAAGAATGCTGAGGATATCTCCCAGTATTTGATCGGCAGTTTCACGGTAAGTAATGTCAATGCGGCTGAAACCCGCAGGAACTGAGAAGGCAATCAGGCCGTCATTGCGGTCAAAGAAATTGGTGACGGAAGCTCCATTTCGCGTAATCTTCCACGAAGGATAACGGCGGAGGTTAAGTACAAGAATCTTTGCCGTCGTCGCATTGATGATGAGATGCATCGGTGCAGGGCCAGGAACAGAATTCGTTCGTGCCGGTTGATCAATGTCTGTTGTGGAATTAAAGGCCCAATAAGGCGGATTAACATGACCCAGGGCATCGTTATCTGCGATGACTGGAGTGTACTCGTCGGTAGGTTCGGTCCCGGCGTTTGAGTGGAAAAGCGCTAGTCGTGCCGAAACGTTATCTTCGTCGTCACAGGACTGTTGCCGAAGGTTGTAATAGTGAAATGCAAGCGAGGCAGCGAGGGCGAACGAGATGGCAATGGTAATTGCTGGCTTGAGCCTGAGTGAATTGAGAATAAGCGCCAGCGCCAAACTGAAAACCGCAGCAAGAATGGCGAGAAACCTCCAGGGAAATTGAAGGAATATAAGCTCAGGCAGAAATTTCCAAATAGGGTTAGAAGGTGGAATCAGGAGAAAGTAGATAAACGCGGTCAGGATCCCCAGAGACCAAAGAAGGCTTTGTGGATAGTGTGTCTTCAATCTCTTCGATATACCGCGTGCGACGAGAATGGAGATCGCAATGGCAGTAAGAAGCAGAAGATGCACCGCAATGATCGAAGCGGTATGCAATACCTGGTCATGTACAGGATCTGCAGTGTGATGGAAGAGAAAATTATCCTGAATACTCATCTCCGGCAGAATGGCCATCGATATTTGCACATATTGGCGTTCCCAGGCCGCAGGAACGATGTAGAAGGCGGCAAGCCCAAGCCCTAATAACGTTCCTGCAATGGAAGTCGCGGCCAACCGAAGCCGGCTAATTCCAGATTTTTCCTGAAAAACAAGACGAACCAAACCAAGCACCGCAAGCGTGTAGCATCCCATTACTGCGGCTGGTGCATCGGTGAGCCACAACAATGCAACCGGAATAGCGATACGTGGAATCGTGACTCGTTCGCGCAAAATGGAATGGAGCAATAGCGGAATCCATGCCGCGGCCAGAAGCTCGGCGTATGCGGTGCGCTCATACGCTGTAAAGAGCGTGTATGGATTGACGATGTAGAACGTCGCCGCAAGCAATGCAGCAGTAGGATTCGCGAACTCGCTGGCGAGATAATAAAGCGCAAAACCGGCTCCTGTTAGCGAAAGCCAGGTGTACGCAATTGGAGTCCACGTCCACGGCATTAGAAAGCTGAGAATCGCACCGATGGTCCATGAAAGCGGCGGATAGAAGACAAACCGCGGCTCACCGGCGTTATAAGCAGGCGTGTATGCCCAATGTGGGTGCAGGTTACCATGCGTAAACTGACGGGCAGCTTCCATCCAGTTCAGAATGTGGAAGTCAAAATCGTGCCCACAGGAACAGCCATGTAATACAAGCGGAAGCACCGCCAGAAATGCCGCTAGAGGAAGAACAATATGGTGAAGACGAAGATGCCGGATAGAAAACACCCGGGACGAAGCCATTCGTTCTGTTGGCAGTGATGTCATTGCGGTGTAAGTGTAAGCGTGTGCCTTGTAGCGGAGTCCACAGCGGATTTACTGAAAGGTAAAGCAAAAGTTGTGCCTTTGTACCATGCCGACCACTGGTCCATAAACCAGGGGCTCGCTGGATTGCCCGATTCGCCAAGAACAAGATTGAGAGTCGAACGGTCAAGGTCGGAGAGATCAGCGGTAAAACGCTCGGATGGGCCGAAACTTCTACCCACCTGCTTTACTGTGGTTGTGTCACCGCTCTGAGGCTGCGGTCCTGTTCCAGTGCGCAGACCAATGAGTCGCTGCAATAGTGACGATTGCGAAAAGATAGGATGTTCAATATCTACGGGATGTGATTTGCCGTAGCTCCATTTTGTGAGATTCGATGGAGCATGAGCTTCTGCCAACCCCTTCTCTACAGCCGCCGTTAATAGCTCATCCCAGTTAGGGTAATGCGGTGGAAGCCAGCGGGCAGGCGTGTACATCACAAGCTGCTCTTCAGCGAAAGATTTTTCTCCCCATGTATAAAGCTTTGCGCTGTCCCCTGGGTTTGGGCCGAGATGAGGATTCAGAAGCATCGGCCACAGCGCTATGCGGGCTGCATCGACGATAGCAGGTGCGGCGGAGTTGGCGTCCACATTGCCATTCCATCGGCGAAGGATATCAGCAGCCTGGTGGACACGCTTATCTCTCGTCTTCGAATGGTCGATTGCATAAGCGAGTCGCTGGGCGATTACATGATCGACATCGGAATAGACATCCATCTGAAGCGCGAGCATGTCAGCAGGTGTCAGATGGTCTTTCGTCCCCAGCACCTTCCAGATGCGTTCATTCCGGTACGGTGCGGCCCAGTTCAGCGTAATGGGGTATTGATAATCATCAGGAGTGACACGAGCATTGGCGGTGGCGATGATTCCGCCTGCAGGATCGAACGTTTGCGGGAGCTGCTCGAAGGGAATGTAGCCAGCCCATTCGTGTGTTAGATCCAGTGCATCGACTGGAACTGGCCTGAGGGCTGCCGGTTGCCAGATGCTGCCGCGAATAGGAATTTTCCCTACAGCGTGATAACCGATATTGCCATGATCGTCGGCGTAGACGACATTCTGTGCCGGACCGCCATAGCTAGCGAACGCTGTCGTGAAGGAA
>DASRSR010000142.1:0-17235 GCA_035656355.1 Edaphobacter sp. | reverse complement strand
AACATAAGCGGCATCGTCGGAGGCGAGAAAGAGAGCAAGTCCTGCCACGTCGTCGGTAGTTCCCATGCGACCCAAAGGAATGTTGACCAAAAGCGCTTCCAACTGCTCTTTGTTCGCCATCATCGCTGCATTGATAGGGGTTGAAATTGCTCCCGGAGCAATGTTATTGACAGTGATATTCAGGGGACCAAGTTCAACCGCAAGGTCTCGCATCAGCATCCGCAATCCGCCTTTTGCCGCACAGTAAGTGGGGAAGTGCGGAAACACCATATCTTCATGAACGGAACTCATGTTGATGACGCGGCCAGGTTGCTTTGCATCGCGCAGGCGGCGCACAAAGGCCTGAGTCAGAAAAAACGGGCCCTTCAGGTTTACGTTCAAAACTGCGTCATAGTCCGCTTCAGTAATGTCCCAGAAGTCCGCGCCCTTTTCAATTCCCGCGTTATTAACCAGAATGTCGCAGCGGCCGAAGCTCTTGTATGCCTGATCGATCAGATTCTGCGTATCAGCAACCTTCGAGACGTCTCCCTGAACTGTAATTGCTTTTCCGCCCGCTGCTTCTGCCTTTGCTTTGGTCTGGTCTGCATATTCAGGATGATTGAGATAATTGATGACAACAGTTGCGCCCTCACTGGCAAAACGAATCGCGATGGCTTGTCCTATTCCTGTTCCAGCGCCGGTGATAAGAGCGACTTTTCCTGCGAGACGACCTGACATTTTTCTCCTCACTTCTTTGGGGTGGATTTGGTTTTGCGCGACGATTTCTTTTTAGCAGCCTTTCGGGCTGATGGCGTTTTCTTTGCAGTCTTCCTGGTGGATTTGGCAGCCGTCTTTGACGGCGATTCTTTCTTTTGCTTTGCGATTATGTCAGAAAGTTTGGTCTTTGCCTTCTCCAGTTCAGAGAGCCTGTCCTTTGAAAGGTTTTTGCCAGCACGATTAATGTAGAAGTTCAACATCCTCATGCCCGATGCCGGCCCTTTCGGTGAGACTTTTTTCGAAGCCAGAGCTTTGGCGATTTCGGTGGCGCTTTTGTTGAAGAGTCCTTCCTGAGGATGAGTCGATTCTGTATGTACCTTTGCTGACCATTTTTTCGTGGTTGCCATAGGTGCCTCTCCATTTTGTAGGATGCGAGCGGCGGCTTTGGCTTTACGGCGTTGACGAAAAAAGTTAGTGAGCAGTGCGCCGCACTCTTCAGAGAGCAGGCCTTGGTGAACTTCGACGCGATGGTTGAGCTGAGGGTGATTCATTACAGCCAGGACAGATCCGCACGCACCGGCTTTCGGGTCGAGCGCGGCGTAAACGAGTCGGCGGATGCGGGCATGAAGAATGGCGCCAGCGCACATCGCACAGGGTTCGAGGGTGACGTAGAGGATGCAATCTTCGATGCGGTAGTTTGCAAGATGTTGGCCTGCTTCGCGCAGAGCAACGACTTCAGCGTGGGCCGATGGATCACTGTCGCGGAGAACGCGGTTCTGCCCGCGCCCGATGATTTTTCCTTGATGCACAACAACCGCGCCAACCGGAACCTCACCTGCTGCCTCGGCGGTTTGGGCTTCGACAATGGCAGCGCGGAGGTAGTCGAGATCGGTGGACATTGAGCTATGCAGGCTCCTGCTGGCTGAGGCAGTGGAGCGTGCCAAGTCCCCAGACGAGATCGACTGCGTGGATGCCGATGACATCGCGGTCGGGGAAGCAGGAGGCAATGATGTTGAGGGCGTGGCGGTCGTTAGGGTCGTTAAAGGTAGGGACGAGAACGAGTGAGTTGGCGATATAGAAGTTCGCGTAGCTTGCGGGCAAACGCTGGCCATCAAAGATGACTGGTGCAGGCATGGGAAGTTCAACGATCTCGAAGGGTTTGCCTTGCAGGTTGCGTGCGCTGCGCAGCCGCTCGAGGTTCTCGGCCAGGGGAAGATGGTTTTCGTCGCGGGTGTTGGGTTCGACAGCGGTGAGGATGCGGTTTTCGCCGACGAAGCGGGTGATGTCGTCGACGTGACCATGCGTGTCATCACCGGCGCAGCCGCGATGCAGCCAGATGGTCTTCTCAATGCCAAGATAGTCGTGGAATGCTTGTTCGAGAGCTCTTTGGGTAGAAGTTTCGTCGCCAAGACCAGGATTGCGCTGTTGAACCTCAGAGAGCAGACATTCTTCTGTGGTCAGCAGGATGCCTGCGCCGTTGGTGTCGATGCTGCCTCCTTCGAGGACGAGGCGATGAGGTTTGCCGTTCAGAGCGATGACCTCGGGTTTGAACTGGAGCATGTCGTAGTGTTTGGCGACATGTTGCGGGACCTGATCATCTCGGCGCCAGTTGTCGTATTTGGCCCAGGCATTGAACTTCCAATTAGTGATAGCAAGTTCGCCTTTGGGATTTTTTACAAAGATTGGGCCGGAATCACGCAACCAAACGCGATCGGTGGGCCAATGATGAAAGTGCAGACGGGCAAGATTGGCTCCAGCGCGCTGGAGCAGACGAGTCGCGCGACGCTCTGCGGTGAGGTCATTGACGAGGATGTGAACATCTTCGACACGGGAGAGATGACGGACGATTTCGGCGTAGACCCAAGGAATAGGCTGAAATTTTCCTGGCCAGTCTTCGGCATTGTGCGGCCAGGCGATCCAGGTCGCGGCGTGGGGAGCCCATTCGGCGGGCATTCGGTAATTCTGGTTTTGAGGCGTTTCGTTCATCGGTTGAGCAGGGTACCCCTCCCCCGTACTTAAGTACCAAAGTCTTCAATCCAAGCCACTTAAGTCCGGACTTTCAGCGGTACTTTCCGAGACTATTGCTGATTGAGGACCCCTTGAGGAAGCCGGGTTTTGTCAAGTATAGCTGGTCGGGATTTGGAAGGAGATGGGTGGAAAGTGGTTGATCGGTTGCTTAATAAATACAAAATACGGGGGATCTCTCCACTACGCCCTTCGTGCCTTCGGTCGAGATGACGTAAATACGTCGCGGGATAAAAGGACAAAAAAGAAGGCAAACCGTTCTAGGCGATTTGCCTTCCTGAAAGTTCTGCAGCAGGGCACTTTAGAGGCGGGCGCTGAGGCGACGCTTGAGCATGCCTAAGCCGCCAAGCAGACCGGAGCCGAGCAGGAAGAAGCTGGATGGTTCTGGAACGGAGCCTCCGGTAATGACACCGCCGCTGACGCTGCAGTTAGTGCAGATCAAAGTAACGGCAGCCGGCGCAGGAATTGTGTCATTGCCATATAGATTGTTGATTTCCGCAATTTGATAGTAGCCGGATTCGCCGTGGGTACCGGGATTGAAGAACAGGTTGTGGGTGGCATCTCCGTTGACAGCATGAATGCCAGCGCCAGCGCCTGCAGCAGTCTGGGTATATCCATCGGAGGGGGCGCCGCCGACAGATGTCGCTGTTTGCGGGACAAAGTCGTAGTAACCCGCACTATTTCCCCCAGCGAGACCGACGATGCCGCCGCCCGCGTTGAGGAACGCTTCAATCGCCGCGCTTTGAGCTGCGATATTGGCTTCTCCTGCCGGGCTGTTGTCGCAACCTCCGCAGGTGTAATCGGATGCAACGACGAAGGCGCTATAGAGCGAGTGATCGAACATCGCGGCCGTAACTCCGGAGTTGGGATTGACATTGGTATAGGCAATGCCCAGGCCTGTGAGGGAGTCGGTTAGCTCCGAACTTGCGTCGAAGGTCAGGACAGGCAGGGAAGAGCCGTTGCGGGCGTAATTGACCAGATCAGCCAATTGTCCGCAGGCACTTGGGTCGTATGAACAGTGGTAATCGTCGTCGTGTCCGGTGAGAGCGATATTGCCGGCGTGGGCCGGCATAGTTGCGATAGACAGCGCCAATACAAGAAACGCTGCCAGAAATAGCTTATTCATAGGAGGACTCCTTTCGATATCCGTCCAGCAGAATGGCTTCGGCAGTTCAATTTTAGAAATGGATTTGGCCCGTATTTTGAGGTGATTTGGCCCGCATGGTTATGAGCAAGCTGACGACCGTTGGGGAAGTTGTGCTATGACGAGCAGCATCAAGGGTTGGGAATAATGAGGCATGTCTGCGCTGGTTGGTGCAGTGCAATCCGTTGCAATTAGGAAGACACCAATTCTTCCATTGGGACAGGGAAGCCTGGATTTAAGGCTATTTGAAGGTATCGAGTATCTGCCGGGCAACGCGCTGCCCGGAACGGATGGCGGCGTGGACTGTTCCCCATTGGGCTGTGGTGTCCGTGTGCTCGCCGGCGAAGTAAAGGGTGTCGTTGCTGGGGAAAGCCATCTGCGAGCAGGCGTCGAGGGATCCGGCAGCAACATAGCTGTAGGCACCGAGGGTGAAGGGATCGTGCTGCCAGTCGTGAGTGTGGCAAGAGAGGAGCTGGGCACGAATGTCGGCGGGACTGAGCGAGAAGATCTGAGTGAGGGTTTTACAGGCGACCTCGGCTAACTGGTCGGAGGTGAGGCTGGCGAGAGCGTCGGAGCGTGGGCCTCCGACCCAGCCGGTGAGGGTGTTGCCGAGAGCGGGATGGGGTGTCCACCAGACCGGGGGCATGGAGGCGAAGGAGAAGAGGAAGCTGAGGTTGTGGAGGTCTGCGAGTTGGAGGTGCTTCCAAAATGGGGTGCGAAAGATGAGGGTGAAGCGGCGGACGTTGCCCATGCGCAGTCGTTGGGCCTGGTAGAGCTGGTCGGGCGCGGGGTTAAAGGTGACGGAGTTTTGCTGGAGGAGGCCGAGTGGAAGGGTGATAACGGCTTTGGCGGCTTCGAAGGTGACTGATTGGCTGTCGCGCCGGACGGCAACTCGGACATGATTGCGGCTCCAGTCGATACGCTCGACGATGGTGTTGAGATGGAGAGTGGCGCCTGCTTCGGTGAACCTTTGCGCGAGGAATTGGGGGAGGCGGTCGTAGCCGTCGCGGATGCGGAAGAGTCGGTCGCCTTCGATGGCCTCTTCCGCGGCCTGCTGCAGGCCTAGAGCGCGGGTGCTGATGACGCGGTGGTCGGCGGCGTTGAAGCCTTCGACATAGCCGATGGCGGCGCGGCGCTGGTCTTCGGGGATGGGATGCTGGGCGAGGTATTCGGCGAAGGTGAGGTCGGGATCTGAGAGGGACTCGACTTTTTCGAGGATGGGAGTGGCTTCCTCTTCTTCGTTATGGGACTGAAGGCGGCCGTCTTCGAAGGTGAGCATGGAGCCATCGAGCTCGTAGGTTTCGAGATTGGCATCTTCGATGAGCTGCCAAAGCTCGGGTGGCTTGCCGTGGATGAACTCGGCGCCGAGCTCGATAATCTCATTGCCTTCGCGGATGGTATGGATGCGGCCGCCGACGCGGCTGGAGGCTTCGAGGAGAGCGACCTGGCAGCCGGCTTCGGCGAGAGTGCGGGCGGCGGTGAGGCCGGCCATGCCGGCTCCGATGATGAGGATGTCGGATTGCATGTGGATTGGATGCGGGGCGGGAAGACTTTTTGAAAGGGTTGAGATCAACGTTGTTGAACCCAAAAACCACCGTCCCAGGGCGTGAGTAATAAGTCTCTATATGTCGCAGAACTATGGACTGGAGATTTTGTTCAGCGAGAGGAGTTCCGATGATGGAAAACATCCAGGGACACAGAGAAAACCATCGCTAATAGTTTGCGGATTGTTTGTAGTCTCTGTCGTTTGGAGTGTTCAATTTTCTATCGCTGCGTTTGTAAGATGCAGCTAAGTAAGAGTATTCCCAATTATTAAACCTCTTCGTTTTCATCTCATACTGAATGCTGACATGATGGATGTCAGAAAATAAACGTACCGAAGTTTTTAAATCTTCTTTACCCAGAAAGTAAATATAAGTAGCTTGTTATGTTTGCCAGAATGAGAAGTTAAGTAGGTTGGCGAACGAAGTTTTGCTGCGGTCTGTCGTAGCAAAACTCAATATCCTTTTTGATCATATCCACATTCCTTCTTCTTACGTGCTTAATACATTTATCAGTTCAGAGAAAGTCATGCATTGAGATGGTTGTAGATCATTAGGTTTGCGGAGCAACTTAAAAGTTCTTTGTACCTTCTGAAGACATAAGGGCCGCCACATCCTGTCTTGGCGGAATCGATACTCAATTGTTGCCTTGTACGTTCGGCACCAAGCGCTAAGAGGTTTTCGCTATGGTCGAAGCCATCGTGCTTTGGAACGAACCCAATAACTTGTCGCATTGGAATTTCCATCTGGACCCAGGATGGTTTCGATATGCCGAGATGATAAAGCTCGGTTCGGAAGCGATACGAAATATCAATGCAGACCTCCCACTTGTGTTAGGAGGAGTCTCTTCGTCTGATTGCGACTTTTTACGCAACATGGTGAATTTAGGGGTGATGGACTATGTAGATATTGTTGGGGTCCACGGATTCCCATTGGATTGGAACCATTGGCAAATCGGGGAGTGGCCTGAGAGGGTCGCTGAAGCCCATGAAGTTACGGGGAAGCCGGTGTGGGTATTGGAGGTAGGTGCTTCCTCCTTTGGAGCACAAGAAGTGCAGGAGTTTGGCCTTAGTCGGACGTTGGAGTTATTGCTTCACCGAGTTGAGCGAATTCACTGGTACAGCCTTTATGACCTACCTCCGACCTGGCCAGCAGAGACGAGACACAAAGAAGCTGAAGGATCAGCTTATTACCGCCACTATTACCTGGGCTTACTGAAAAATGACGGCACCCCAAAGCTTGCTGCACGTAGATTTCCTAAGGACGGGTCGGTAGGCCTTTGCCAGTGGTTTCATTTTGAAGACCCACGCCTTGATGAAGCTGTGTCCTGGATGAAGACCCATGGGGTGAGATATCTGCGAACAGGACTGAGCTGGGCTGACGCATACCGTCCCAATGCAGAAGCGTGGTTTGACCGCATGATGAACGCTCTTGAGCCGTTCGATGTTGCTCTTACGCTGTGCTTTACGCCTGCTCATCTAGGGATCGAAGAACATCACACAAGCCCACCTAAAGACGTTTCGCAATTTGCGGAATTTGCGCAGTGGGCGACTGAGCGCTATGCACCAGGGAAAACGAAGAGACCTGAATACAAGCAATGGGAGGATATCGCGACAGTATGAGCAGGCAAATATTAATTACAGGCGGCGCGGGTTTTGTAGGTTCGCATCTTGCAGACGGATTGCTGCAGATAGGGCATAAGGTCCGGATTCTTGATGATCTGATCCAGCAGGTCCATCCAATAGGCAGGCCAGATTATCTTTCCAGTGATGTTGAACTTGTGGTGGGCGATGTCCGCAATCCCACTCTGCTGAAGCGAGCTCTTGCGGGGGTAGATGTAGTTTTCCATTTTGCAGCAACAGTCGGTGTAGGACAGTCGATGTATGAAATCAGCCGTTATGTGGGCGTGAATACGCAGGGCACGGCCGAACTGCTGCAAATGATTCTGGATTCACAGAGTTCTCTGGAAAAGATTGTCGTCGCATCTTCGATGTCGATTTATGGCGAAGGCCGATATCAATGTACTGGCTGCGGGCAGATTGCCACACCTCGAGTACGTTCGGTGGAACAACTAAAGGCGGGTCGGTGGGAAATGCATTGTGTTGACTGCGGTTGTGTGCTCAGGCCCGTACCAACAGACGAGACAAAACCATCTGAGATCAATTCGATATATGCGCTCTCGAAGAGAGATCAGGAAGACCTTTGTCTGATTTATGGGAGATCGTATGGGATTCCGGTGACCGCGCTGCGTTTCTTCAATATTTATGGGACTCGGCAAGCGCTATCGAATCCATATACCGGCGTAGCTGCAGTATTTGCCTCGCGAATGCTGAATAACAAGCAGCCGTTGATCTTTGAGGACGGTGAACAAATGCGGGATTTTGTGCATGTGAGCGACATCGTACAAGCCAATTTACTTGCGATGGAGCGGCCGCAGTCCAACGGACACGTAATCAATGTTGGCTGCGGCAGCCCCATCACTATCCGTCAGGTAGCGGAGATGCTGTCGCGTGCGCTCGGGAAAGACGTGCTTCCAGTAATCACAAATAAATACCGGGCGGGAGATATCCGTCATTGTTATGCAGATATTACAAAAGCGAAAACATTGCTGGGCTACAGACCACAGGTAAGTCATGAGGATGGGTTCCGTGATCTGGCGGAATGGCTTCGTGACCAGGAAGCTGAGGATAAGGCCGAGAGAATGCTAAGTGAACTCAGCACCTATGGTCTAACAGCCTGATCCAGATCTCTCAAAGGAGGAGAAAGCGAGATGCGAACGGAGACAGAGAGAATGGTGCTCATTACAGGAGGAGCAGGTTTTATTGGTTCGAACCTGGCCGCTCGGTTGCTGCAAGAACCAGGTACATCCGTGCGAATCTTTGATAACTTCTCTCGACGCGGTGTCGAACACAATGTAGCGTGGCTTCGACAGATGACCGGTTCGCAAAGGCTGAGAATTATATCTGGCGATGTGCGTGATGCCCGTGCAGTACGCGCTGCAGCGCTGGATGCAAGTGAGATATATCATCTGGCAGCGCAGGTCGCTGTCACTACGTCCATAGAAGATCCTGTTACAGATTTTGAGGTGAACGCCGGGGGAACGATCCATGTGCTGGAGGCAGCACGTGCGAACGGGCGGAAACCTTTCATGCTGCTTACCTCGACAAATAAAGTTTATGGTTCACTGCGCCGAGTTCCCGTCGAGGTTTCGGGCACTCATTATGCAGCGGCTGACAAGCGGTTGCGTGGCGTTTGTGAGGACGAGCAGTTAGATTTTCACTCTCCATATGGCTGTTCAAAAGGGGCTGCGGATCAGTATATGCGCGATTATGCGCGGATATACGATCTGCCGACAGTGGTTTTTCGCATGTCGTGCATTGCAGGTCCGCGGCAGTTTGGTAATGAAGATCAGGGATGGGTTGCCCATTTCTTATACTCTGCGCTCGAAGGTCGCCCAATCACTATCTATGGGAATGGTTATCAAGTCCGGGATGTGCTGCATGTGCATGATCTTGTGGATGCAATGATAGCTGCCCGCAATCGTGTAGAGCGGACGCATGGCGAGGTGTACAACCTTGGAGGAGGACTGGAACGTTCCGTTTCTGTAACCGAGATGCTCTCGCAAATTGAGAGTAAAGTAGGCGGTCACCTAAAACTCAAACATTGCAGTGTGCGACCAGGGGATCAGCCCTGGTATGTAGCGGATACCTCCAAATTAGAGCGTGATACAGGATGGCGCCCGAGAAGGAGCTTACAGGACACGCTCGAGTCCATTCATAAATTCTGGCTGGAAAATCGCGAGAAATTGCTGCTGCCGATGGCGTCAAAATTCCTGGAGGAGGCGGTGGCATGAAATATGCATTGCTGAACCCGCAGTGGACCTTTGAAGGCTCAACCTATTTTGGATGCAGGGAACCGCATACCCCGTTAGAACTGCTGTCATCACGAGAGATGTTGCGATCGGCAGGACACGAGGTCTTACTGATCGATGCCAATATGGAAGCTCTTAATATTGATGAAGTTCGCGAACGCTTAAATGCGTTTGATGAAGATTTTCTCGTGATTCCCACTGCTCCGTCGTACTTATTCTGGCGATGCCCGCAACCCGAGCTTCGGGTTCCGAAAAGATGGATCCAAGCGCTCGATCGGAGTTCGAAGGTCGTGGTGATAGGACCTCATGGCTCGGCAACGCCGAAGGCTACCCTGGAGAAGACAGGTGCCGATGTTGTAATGCGAGGAGAGCCAGATCAGACATTAGGACATCTTGCCGTCACGTCATGGGAAATGATTCCCGGATGTTGCTGGAGAGATGAGCGGCAACGGCTTTGTACGAGCGGAGGATTGGGCGTAACAGAAATGAAGTTAGTACCCGCTCTCGACTACACAGATTATCCAGTGGAACTACATACGCATTTACATCACATTTTCCCTGGGCATGGGGCAGACCATCTAAAGCTGGGCGCAGAAGTTGAATTCGCACGCGGATGTCCTTATTCCTGCACGTTTTGCAACAAGACTTTATTTAGGAATAAGTTCAGAGAGCGTGAACTTACAGAAGTGCTGCAGGAAATTGATTCTTTGATCGTGCGCGGCGTTGATTATATCTATTTCATCGATGAGATCTTTGGCGTCGGCAAACAGGTTAGGCAACTGCTGGAAGAGATAGCGAAGCGCCCTTTGGCAATAGGCTTTCAGACGCGAATCGACTTATGGAATGAGGAATCGTTAGAACTTCTGGGCCGTGCACATTGTATGTCGTTCGAGTGCGGGATCGAATCTGTAACTCAGGAAGGACGAGATGAACTAAACAAGAACTGTCGGATGGCGACAGAACGGATAGAATCTTTGCTGATTACTGCGCGGCGGCACATTCCCTGGGTACAGGCAAACCTCATAGAAACAACAAAGGACGATTCGGCGCAGGTAAATCGTTTTCAGGATGCACTTAAAGCTAATGGAGTCTGGGTAAGTGAACCTGTGCCGATGTTCCCCTTTCCCGGAAGTCCACAGTATGTACAGACGTTTGGTGAACAGCCCGATGAGCAAGCCTGGGAGCGTGCGCACTCATATTATTTGGGATTATTTGCGGAGCGTGGGTTTAGCGATATACAGGAACAGCATCCCCAGGATCTTGCGGAGCTGGAATGCGCTTGCTAATTACAACCGATACGGTAGGAGGAGTTTGGCGGTTTGGACTTGAGCTGACCGCTGGATTACTTGAAGCAGGAGATAATATTGCTCTCGTCAGCTTTGGGAGAACACCATCTGCGGCCCAGGTCCATGAATGTGAACAGCTCGCGCAATATTGGCAAGGACAATTCTCATATACGGCAGCAGAGATACCGTTGGAGTGGATGCAGAATAACGACCGTTGTTGGAAAGATGGAGCGGCGATCTTATCCAAAATAGAGAAGAATTTTGGAGCAGAGATCCTTCACTGCAATCAATATTGTTATTGTGCCGCAGACCTGGCGATACCAAGCATTGTGACAGCGCATAGCGATGTTTTAAGTTGGGCGCAGGCCTGTCGAGGCGGTCCGCTGGAAGATTCTCCGTGGCTACGAAGATATTGCGCACTTGTGCAGTGTGGCCTTGATGCAGCAGATGCAGTTACCGCACCCACAAAATGGATGCTGAGAGCGGTGGAAGAACATTTTCGTCTCCCGGCAAGTAAACAAGTGATTGCAAATGGCTGTACCGTCGTAGCGGATCAACAGAACGCTCCCAGGATGCTGCGTGCTGTTATCGCAGGACGATTGTGGGATGAAGGCAAAGATATATTGTTGTTGCGGGATACCCAATCACCGATTCCTTTAGTTATCGCGGGGGCCTGCGACTGGGATGGTGTGAAAGCCCACAGCATGACTGGTGTTCAGTATTATGGTGAGCTTTCTCAAAAAGCAATCCTGAACCTTTTCTCTGAGAGTGCAATCTATGTTTGCACGTCGCGCTATGAACCGTTCGGACTCGCGCCTCTCGAAGCGGCGCTATGTGGGTGTGCTATGGTTGCGCGAAATATTGAATCTCTGCGAGAAGTTTGGGGTGATGCAGCGCTTTATTTCACTGATGCGGCAGAGTTGTCGAACCTTCTCCAACATCTCGCATCTGATCCTATAAGATTGCGCATTCGGCAGAATCATGCGCGTGAGCGTGCACAGAGATATTCGCGAAAGAAGATGGTCCACGCTTACCGGGAGTTGTACTCGAATGTGATGGCAAGGGAGTATGCCTGTGCCAGATAACCTCAGGATCGCTTACTTTGTTCATTCACTCCGATCTGACTGGAATAATGGAAATGCTCACTTTCTTCGAGGACTGATACGTGAGATTGGAGCATTGGGTCATGAAGTGCTCGTGTTCGAACCGCGAATGGAATGGTCGATAGAGAACCTGCTTACTGAAGTCGGTGGCAAGTCGGCGCTTGCTCAATTTGAAGCAAATTTTCCAGATATACGGATTTATCTATACGAACCGGGATGCAATACCGCTGAATGGCACAAAGAGCTACAAGGCTTTGATGTGGTTGCGGTGCATGAATGGAATCCACCTGCGCTGACGAATACTCTGCTTAGTTTGCGTGATGATCTGGGCTTTCGAATGTTAT
This sequence comes from Edaphobacter sp., assembly GCA_035656355.1. GTDB lineage: Bacteria > Acidobacteriota > Terriglobia > Terriglobales > Acidobacteriaceae > Edaphobacter. The sequence goes on along the minus strand of DASRSR010000142.1, from coordinate 5,225 downwards.
TTCACGATACACATCATAGAGCTACGTCCTCTCCAGAGCAGATTCGCCGTCTGAGCATAGATCGATTTGATGGTGTCATCGCATTCGGTGAAGCTCTGCGCATGATTTACAAAAATAACTTCGGTTTGCATCGCGTTTGGACATTGCATGAGGCGGCGGATACAACCCTATTTCATCCATTTTATGAAACGACAAAGCACCAGGATGTCGTGTGGATTGGCAACTGGGGTGACGGTGAGCGCTCTGAAGAAATACGGGAGTATCTCCTGCGGCCTGCGGCCGCGATGCAGGATAGATCATTCGCTGCCTTTGGTGTGCGTTATCCAAGGGAAGCTCTGAAAGAGTTATGCACCGCAAGAGTCCGGTATGGAGGGTATCTTCCTAATCTTGCGGCACCACTTATCTATGCGGAATCGAGAGTCACAGTGCATGTACCTCGTCAACAATATGTACAGGCAATGTCAGGAATTCCGACGATCCGTGTTTTTGAAGCGCTTGCTTGTGGAATCCCGCTTATTTCTGCGCCATGGACTGATACTGAAGGCCTCTTCCGAGAAGGTGATTTGGTGTTTGCTGCAGATTGGGAGCAGATGTGCGATGTAGTCGAATGGCTGTTAGATCGGCCTGATGAGTTAGCGGCGCAAGGAAATCGAGGGCGCGAAATAGTGCTTGCTCGACATACATGCACGCACCGGGCAGGCGAATTTGAGGGAATCTGCAGGGAGGTATTGAGATGAAGATCTTTGCTTTTGGATCAAGTCTCGTTTCGTCTTATTGGAATGGCGCAGCGACTTACTATCGTGGATGCTACAAGTATCTATCCCGGCTTGGCCATGAAATTACCTTTGCAGAGCCGGATGCATATGGACGTCAGCAACACCGGGATAATGAGGATTTTTCCTATGTCAAAACATTGGTATACAGGCCGACGCTAGATATAGAAGAGATGCTTGAACGTGCAGGTGATGCCGATGTGGTGATTAAACACAGCGGTATTGGAATAGATGATGTACTGCTGGAGCGGAGGATCGCAGAGATGAACCTGCATCTTCCGACGTTCTTCTGGGACGTCGATTCGCCGGCAACCCTTGCACGGATGCGGCATATACCTAAAGATCCGTTTTGCGACCTTGTGCCGCAATATGAAGCCGTCTTGAGCTATGGCGGTGGACCCGCAAGCCGCGAAGGCTATATTGCATTTGGAGCAAAGGCTTATCACAACATTTATAACGGCCTCGATCCGGAGACCCACTATCCTGTGAAACCTGATTCGCAACTGCAATGCGATATTTTATTTCTGGGAAATCGTTTGCCAGATCGAGAGTTGCGCGTAGAACAATTGTTCTTTTCTGCAGCAGAGCTCGCTCCAGAATATAGTTTTGTACTCGGAGGAGAAGGATGGGATGGGAAGCAGTTGCCTGCCAACGTGCGTTGGATTGGTCATGTGCCAACGGGAGATCATAATCGAGCGAATTGTTCAGCTGGAATGGTTATGAACATTAATCGTACTTCAATGGCAAGCTCAGGGTATTCTCCTCCGACAAGAGTGTTTGAAGTTGCCGGTGCTGGAGCTTGCATGTTATGCGACGATTGGCCGGGAATAGATGACTGTTTCGAGCCCGATAAGGAGATTCTCGTAATACGCGATGCGCATGATGTCGTGGCTGCTCTGCGCAACTATGATGAAACAGCGCGCAGAAAGATTGGCGTCAACTTCCGAGCACGAGCTTTGCGTGACCACACATATGTCCAACGCGCCGCACTGGCTGAAGCTGTATTTATGGAAGCGATCGCAAGACGTGCTGGAATGGGCATAGCTAGTACAGAACAAAGCTCAGTGATGGCGGAGCGCATATGAAGATCGTCATCTACGGTTTAACAATTACCTCCTCCTGGGGAAATGGACATGCGACGACATATCGTTCGCTCGCCCGCGCGCTTGCTGCGCAAGGGCACAAAATTCATTTCATTGAAAAAGATGTGGAGTGGTATCGGAACAATCGTGACTTACCCGAGCCGCCATTTTGCACTGTCCAGTTTTATGACGAGTGGCACAGTAGCTCGAAGACGCTTCTTCAGTCCAGTAAAGATGCCGATGTGATTGTGATCGGCTCATACTTTTCTGATGCCGTCATGCTTACTCAGGAGTTGCTCGCTAGAGATTGCGGACCGCTATTGTTCTATGACATTGATACGCCCGTTACATTGTCACGTCTGCGAAAAGCACGCAAGACAGAGTATTTAGAAGCTGAATCGATTCCACTTTACGATGCGTACCTAAGCTTTACAGGTGGACCAAGTCTCAGAGCTTTGGAAGAGGAGTTTGGATCACCATATGCTGTACCACTTTATTGCTCTGTGGACGTCAACACTTATAAACCTACAGAAACGAGAGAAGCATTTCGTTGCGACCTCAGCTATCTTGGCACCTATTCCAAAGACAGGCAGCCAAAGTTGATGAAGCTGCTTGGTGGTGCTGCTGATCAAATGTTTAATCGCAAATTTCTTGTAGCGGGAGCACAGTATCCGGAAGATACTGTGTGGGCACCAAATATTGGAAGAATCATTCACGTATCGCCGCCGGAACATCCAGCATTTTATTCGTCCTCCCGATTTACTTTGAACCTTACGCGTGACGACATGGTAGCTGCTGGATACTCACCGTCGGTGAGGTTGTTCGAAGCGTCCGCCTGCGGTGCAGCGATCCTGTCTGATAAATGGATGGGGATGGAACAGTTTTTGTTACCCGGAGAAGAAGTGCTGCTCCCGGACGATGCATATGATATTAAATCCATACTCAACGGAATGTCTGACCAGGAGCGCATCAACATAGGCCGGCGTGCACGTGAACGGATATTGACGGAACACAGCGCAGAACATCGTGCACAGGAATTTGAGGCGATTGTCGAGCACGTAAGTCAGAAACGTCCGTCTCGGGATGCATCCATCACATCGGCAAAAGAAGAAATGCAAAAGGCCGGATTTACCGCAGCGAGTTCGTCATAACTATATATACCGGTAGCTACGGCGAGAATGGGAAGGCCATTTTCGTGAGCAGCGACAATATCAGCGGGAGTATCCCCCACAGCCAGGATACGAGCCCGCTGGCCTTTTACATCGGTTATCTGTTCTACTGCCTGACGAAAGACGTCGATGCGATACTCAAAGGCGTCTGACCACGCACCAAGAGGAAAGAAATCAAGTAGGCCCGCTGCGGTAAGTTTCTGCTTTCCGATGCGCTCAAGATTCCCAGTTGCAATGCTAAGCAAGGCCTTTCGTTCCCGAAGATGAACAAGAACCTCGCGGATAGCAGGGAGCACATTCGCGCATAGATCTGTTTTGTGATGCTCTACATAGAGGTGCATCTGTTCACAAAGTTCTGGAAGGTAAGGACGCCATGATTCTTCCGGAACTCCGGCGAGCGCGAAAGCATCACGCAGAATTCCAACATCCGTGTTGCCGTGAGTAGTGACGCCTTCTAAGTTGAGCGATGTGCCAGTGAATTTAGAGAGCACGTTACAGAATGCAAAGTAATGAACAGCATCGGTGCAATGGAGAAGAGTGCCATCAATATCGAAAAGATACGCATCGAAGCTATCCCATGAAAGAAGAGAACTCATGCGACCGACCTTGCTTTACTGTCCTGTGAGATGTAATTGGCAAGAACAGAATCAACTTGATCGATGACTCCACTCCAGTCACCTCGTCTGGGCTGTCGAAATAGACGTAGTGACGGATACCAAGGGGAGTCGTCTCGGTCTATCATCCATCGCCAATCGGCGGCATACTGCAGCATAAGAAAGCAAGGTACATTGAGGGCACCAGCAAGATGGGCCGCCAGTGTATCTACCGTTATAACGAGATCGAGTTGCGAGATGATAGCAGCAAGAGGAATAAGTCCCGCATTATCCAGTGCAGGATGGTCGCGACAATTAGCTTGTGGTACAAGGCTTTGCCAATGATCGCGGACGGGACCTCCCTGCAGATTCCAAAACTGATATTCGGTGTGATTGAGGATAGGGCGAAGAGTATCGAATGGAAGTGATCGCATGGGATTCCACTCTCCCGCCGCCCACGTCACTCCAATGCGTGGCTGTGTATATGGACCAAGCGCCTGTTGAGCATATCGGAGTGCATATGGTGGAAGCTTCAGATAATTTGTTGAGAAGGGAAGTGAAGCAAGCGAGCAGCGAAGGACATAGGGGAGCTCTGTAATTTCAAGTTGGACATCCCATACAGGTGCGGCGAGAGCGGTAGCATTTGAGTTCCAGGTGATAACTGTCTCTACTCCTGCGAAACAGCGTGCGAGTTCGACCATCTCAGGTGCACATTCCACAACGATGTGTTTTGCGAAGGTCTTTAAAACAGGAACGTAGCGGAGGAACTGCACGGCATCTCCAAAGCCATGCAGGCAACGAATAATAATGTGCTTGTCAAGCAGATCTTCGCCTTGCCAGAAGCGATTCGAATCACATGGATTTCGTCGCCATATAGAATCACTCTCGCGCCATCCCGCCTCAAAATCTCCCGAGAGCATTGCAGCCATCCAGCGGCCAGCAGAACAACGGTCGAGGTCAGCGCCCATGTGTTGGGCGCGATCAAAAAAATATAAAGCCTTAGATAAACATCGCTGCTCAAGAAGCGACTCCGCGAGAGCAAGAGTATCGGCGGCCCTATTCATCTTGTCCTCTCTGATCTTGCCGGGTAAACGCAGTGAGGTCCATCCGGTGGAATATCGATATTCTTCCAACGACATAAGTAGACTTCGTCTTCTGGATGCGATTCGATAGTGAATCCAGAAGATCGGAGCATGGATTCTACGCATGCGCGATTTGGCACCCACCAGTTTGTCTCGTCGTGAGAATAACTATGCTCAATAAAATGCATTCGAGGATAGCCAGGATGATCGAAGGGAGCGGGAGCATTGAAGTCGTAATCAGGTTCTATAGCAGCGATTTCCTGGCTACCACGTTGCATGCTTTGGAACAGCATGAGGTCGCGGGTGACATGCTCGTGGATTAGATCGAGTGCAAGTAAGGGGTGACGCAAGTGATAGAGAACTCCCATGAAAATGACTAAATCAAATTTCTCGTTAAGGAGGGCTATATCCCATATGGCAAGATGCCGAAATTCGATATCAACTCCTTGTATCTCTGCAGCAAACCGCGCCTGGCGAAGATAATGTTCGTCTGTATCGATTCCCAGAACTCGGGCGGCACCGCGAT
>DASRSR010000141.1:0-3087 GCA_035656355.1 Edaphobacter sp. | reverse complement strand
TCAAGGTGGTGTATCTGTGTCACAGGGTCCCCGTTGCCGATTTGAGCATAAGGGTCATAGCAGAGAACGGTTGCGCCAAATCCATTCAGGATGCGAGCTACGATGCTTCCGATTGCGCCATAGCCTATCAGGCCCACCGTTGCAGTTTCGAGCTCAAAGCCGGCTGTATCCCACGTGTAATCGCCCTTCCAGTGGCCGTGACGGATGGCGGCGTCGGTCTGTGGGATGAAGCGAAGGGCGCTGAGCATCATGGCAATGGTATGTTCTGCGGTTGCTGCGGCATTGCGTGCAGGCGTATAGGCAATGGCGATGCCGCATGCGGTGGCGGCAGGAACATTTACATTGACCGGACCTCCGCGGCACACGATAAAGAGACTCAAATCTTTTGCCTGTTCCATCACGCGTTTTGTGAGAGGAGCGTGGTGGGCGATGCAGATTGAGACTCCCTTAAGCGCATCGATCATCTGCTCTTCAGAACCGGATGCTTCGCGAACCTCAGCGATATTGCGGAACGGCTCGATTGGAAAAGGCGTAGATGCTTCGATGACCTCAAACTTATCGGCCAGCGCGCCAAGCGAAGCGCGCATAAGCTGGGGAGAGATAAAGTGATCTCCAATAACGAGGAGTTTTTCTTGCGGCATTACAGATTGATCTCCTTCTCAGGAAAGTGGCAAGGGTGCATTGAAAGATAAAAGGCTGGTGACAGAATCTTTTATTTCTACTTCAGTGACGGTGCAGTTATGGAATATGGGAAATACATGCCGATAGCGTGACAGAGGAATACCGAGTGCCTGACAGAGGATGAGACGAAGAAGCGTGCTGTGAGCCACGACAAGGATGGCGCCGTCTGGAGGAGCTGCAGCTGCGATGGAACGCAGGGCAGTCAGGCCTCGTTGCGCGGCTACGGCCGGGTCTTCGCCATCGGGAAAGTGATGGTGTACTGGATCTGCACGAAAGGCTGCGAGCGCTTCCGGCATTACAGCTCCCATCTCAGAGGCGGTAAGACCTTCTCCTCGGCCGAAGTCCAACTCCAGGAGACGGTCGTCAATCTGCAGTGAAAAGCCGAGAGCATCGGCAACGGGTGTCGCTGTTTCGACAGCACGGGATAGCGGTGAAGACCAGACAGCCCGAATATCGGCTTCTGCTGCCCATTGTGCAAGACGAATGGCCTGCTGTTTCCCTTTGTCTGTGAGAGCAATATCAGTTCGGCCAGCGTACCGGTTCTCGGCATGCCAGATCGTTTCGCCATGACGAGCAAGAAAGAGACGGCTCATAGAGTTGCGCCCCGAAGAGTAGCGGATACGACGGAAGGATCGATCCATTCTCTTTTTTCAAGTTCATGGACGAACCTTCGATACTGTTCGAAGTACATTGGTGATCTTCCCGTTGGTTCGATAGTTTTTTCGATATGTACCATTCGTTTTGCGGTCTGGGCCAGAGTATCTTCAGCTGATGCCGCGAGGACAGCCATGCCGAATGCAGCTTCTGTAATAGCGGGAACAGTCAGGGGGCGACAAAGAACGTCTGCGCGGATCTGATTGAAAGCGTCGCTTTTCGTTGCGCCGCCAGAGATGAAGAAATCGCCGCTCCTCGGAACCCCGTTGAGGGCCATGACATCGACGCACAGCCTCTCTGTGCAGGCTATACCTTCGAGAATCGCGCGATATCGGGTGTCTTCCGAATCGATTACTCCGAGAGTGAAGCCGGTTGCGTCGGGGTTCGCGAAGGGAAAGCGTTCTCCTTGGCCGCTCAAGGGATACATGACAACGCCAGAGGGGGGCGCGTTTTTGGCAGATTGATTCAGCTTTGGAAGGTCTTCGACGGTAAATTCCCTCGCTATGATCCCGGCGCCTACGCTGGATGCTCCCCCTGGAAGCCACATTCCATCCGGAGAGCGATGGGAATAGACGACACCGTGCGGGTCGCGCAAGAGATGTGGTGTCACTCCTTTCAATACAAGCGTGGTACCAATTACCGAGTTCCAGCTGCCGGGAGTAACAGCTCCTGAGGCGATCTGGGCGGCGCAACCATCTGTCATACCTGCGTAGATGGGAGTTCCGGCGGGGATACCGGTCTTCTCGGCGGCGTGAGGTCCCGTTTCCCCGATGCGAATGCCGGGACGTACAACATGCGGTAGGATGGCAGGATCAATTTTCAGAGATTGCAGCACGTCTTCAGGCCATCGGTTACGGAGCTGATCGTAGCCTGTTTTGAGAGCGTGGCTGGTGTCCGTCGAGAGTATTGTTCCGGCCAGACGTGCGTTGATGAAGTCGTTTTGATGAAGAATGCGATTGCCGGAGTGAATCAAACCTCGATTTGAGAGCCACACGATTTTAGACAGAGCCCATGAGGGCTGAATCCGATAGCTCATCCGCCGCCAAGCATCGTTTCCGGCATGGTTGACGTCTTCGGTCTCGGCCGTCGCTCTGCCATCGTCGTACATCAAGGCAGGTCCACAGGGGCAAAGTCGAGAATCAGTAACAACAATGGTCCCCGACGTCGCATCGACAGCGATACCTAAAATAGGTATTCCAGCAAGCTGTGTCGTTACGTGCCGGCAGCTGGTGCAGACTGCGCTCCACCACTCTTCGGCATTCTGTTCGTGGCGATTGTTCTCTCTCGAACTGGTGAGTGGCGCTGAGGCAGTTGCAACTACCCCGCCATCTTTTGCTACTGCCATCACCTTGACGCTTTGGGTTCCCAGATCGATGCCGAGATAGACGGAATCTTTCATCGGTCACCTCGCAGCATGCGCCACTGCGAAGATGCGGAATCGCGCAGTGAAAGCCATGTTCTATAGCGGGATGTAAAGATGTCATTTTCAGAAGATCGAGGCGCGAATGTGCTGGCTTCTGTTTCTAGGTGGAGGATCCTGTTTGTCTGAGATGTTGCCGCAGAAGCCCACAGAAAAGCTCCTCGTGCACCATGCTCGGCACCGGCAGGACGGAGTACGCCCACCCCGGTGACATCTGCAATCATCTGGCACCAGAGATCGCTGTTCGCTCCTCCTCCAGAGACCCGTATGTCTTGCAGGGGTGAATCAGAGGTTTGTTCGAGACATTCGCGGATGACAAACGCAAGTCCTTC
>DASRSR010000140.1:0-9329 GCA_035656355.1 Edaphobacter sp. | reverse complement strand
GGGTTGTGCTTCGCCAGCACCTTCGTAATCGCCGCCGTCAACGTCGTCTTTCCGTGATCAATATGACCAATCGTCCCTACATTCACATGCGGCTTCGACCGGTCAAACTTTTCCTTCGCCATCGCTCTCTCCGTTTCGGTTACTTCAAAATTGGTACTGCTAAAATCTTGCGCGCCCGGCGCAGCTTACTTGCTTTCCTTACCCTGCACCTTGGCAATAATCTCCTCGGAGACCGACCGTGGCGCTTCTTCATAGTGCTTGAACTGCATCGAGTAGTTGGCACGACCCTGCGTGGATGACCGCATATGCGTCGCGTATCCGAACATGGTGCTCAACGGAACCGTCGCCTTGATGGCCTGCGTACCACCAACCATCTCCATGCCTTCGATCCTGCCACGACGGCTGTTCAGGTCGCCGATGATCGTTCCCATGAACTCCTCAGGAACAGTAACCTCGACGTCCATCATCGGCTCCAGCAGAACCGGCTTAGCCTTTCGGGCGGCTTCCTTGAACGCCATGGAACCAGCGATCTTGAATGCCATTTCGTTGGAGTCAACATCGTGATAGCTGCCATCGTAAAGAGTGACTTTGATATCGACCATCTCATAGCCAGCCAGAATGCCACGCAACATTGCATCCTGAATGCCCTGGTCGATGGGCTTGATGTACTCCTTGGGAACGACGCCGCCCTTAATCTCGTTGATGAATTCGTATCCCTTACCAGGCTCATTCGGCTCGATGCGAATCTTGGCATGACCGTAGTTGCCCGAGCCGCCGGTCTGACGAATGTACTTGCCTTCAGCCTCGGCGTTTGAGCGAATCGTCTCACGATACGCTACCTGCGGCTTGCCGACGTTGGCCTCGACCTTGTACTCGCGCATCATGCGATCGACGATGATCTCAAGGTGCAACTCACCCATTCCAGCAATGATGGTCTGGCCAGAATCCGGGTCAGTATGCACACGGAAAGTGGGGTCTTCCTGCGCCAGCTTCGCCAACGCCATGCCCATCTTTTCCTGGTCGGCCTTGGTCTTCGGCTCTACCGCAAGCTCAATCACCGGAGCCGGGAAGTCGATTGACTCAAGAACGATTGGCGACTTTTCTGTGCAGATCGTATCGCCAGTAACAAGGTTCTTCAGACCGACAGCAGCGCAAATATCGCCCGCCAGAATCTCAGTAATCTCTTCGCGCTTATTGGCGTGCATCTTCAGCAGCCGTCCAATACGCTCCGTCTTTCCGGTGCGCGGATTCAGCACTGAGTCGCCCGTCTTCAGCGTGCCCGAGTAGACGCGGATGAAGATCAGTTGGCCAACGAACGGGTCGGTCATGATCTTGAATCCGAGAGCTGCAAGCGGCTCGTTGTCGTCGGTCTTGCGGACGATCTTCTCTTCAATATTGTCAGGGTTCGATCCAACAACAGGAGGAATGTCGAGCGGGCTGGGCAGGTAATCCACCACAGCATCAAGAAGCGTCTGCACGCCCTTGTTCTTGAACGAAGACCCACAAAGCACGGGAAAGATATGCATCGCAATAGTCGCTTTGCGAATGCCAGCCTTCAACTGCTCTACCGTCGGCTCCTGCCCCTCAAGATAGAGATGCATCAGCTCATCGTCGTTCTCGGAAACCGCTTCAATCAGATTGTGGCGAGCCTCCTGAGCCTTCCCAACTAGGTCAGCGGGAATCTCTTCAACCGAGTACTGCGCGCCCATGGTCTCGTCGTGCCACAGAATTGCCTTCATCGTCACCAGATCAACAACACCGGCAAACTTCGACTCTGCACCGATTGCGATATTCAGCGGCACTGCACGAGCGCCGAGTCGGTCGACAATCGTCTGGGTCGCATGGACTGCATCGGCTCCAGCCTTGTCCATCTTATTGATGAAGCAGATACGGGGAACCTTGTACTTGTCGGCCTGCCGCCATACCGTCTCCGACTGCGGCTGCACGCCAGCGACCGCATCAAAGCAAGCAACCGCGCCGTCGAGCACGCGCAGCGAACGCTCCACCTCAGCAGTAAAGTCCACGTGACCGGGCGTATCAATGATGTTGATACGCGTGTTCTTCCAGGTGCAGGTTGTTGCAGCGGAGGTAATGGTAATACCGCGCTCCTGCTCCTGCTCCATCCAGTCCATGGTCGCCGTGCCCTCATGCACCTCGCCGATACGGTGCGTGATGCCCGTATAGAAGAGGATGCGCTCGGTCGTCGTCGTCTTGCCGGCGTCAATGTGCGCCATGATTCCAATATTCCGGCAACGATTCAGCGGTGTAGTGCGTGCCACGGTTCAATCTCTCATCTGCGGGCTATACCCGCGGTTGCTGACAAATCTAAAAAACTAAAAGCTCTTCTATTGAAAAGCTCTTTCTTTACCACCGATAATGCGCAAAGGCTTTGTTCGCCTCGGCCATACGGTGAACATCTTCCTTCTTCTTCATCGCGGCGCCACGGCCATTGGCGGCGTCCAGCAGCTCAGCGGTCAGCTTCTCAACCATGCCCTTTTCGCCACGAGCGCGGCCATAGGTCACCAGCCAGCGAATCGCCAAAGAGGTGCGGCGTTCCGGGTTGACCTCGATTGGCACCTGATAGTTGGCGCCGCCTACGCGGCGACTCTTGACCTCGAGCAGCGGCTTGCAGTTCTCAACCGCCTTCTTGAACAACTTCAGGGCCTCATCGCCGCCCTTCTTCTCAAGATTCGTCATGGCCTCATAAAAAATGCCCTGCGCGGTCGACTTCTTGCCGCCCCACATCATCGAGTTGACAAACTTCGTGACCAGGGTAGAGCTGTACACCGGGTCCGGAGCAACTTCACGCTTTGCGATATAGCCTTTTCTTGGCATCTCTCTTCTCTTCTTCCTCCAGGGCCGTCAACCTCTCAAGCCTCTGGACTTGATCTCTGAAAACTTTCCTACTTTGCCGCAGCCTTCGGACGCTTTGCGCCATACTTCGAGCGGCTCTGCTTACGATTGGCAACGCCGACCGAATCCAGCGTTCCCCGCACAACGTGATAACGAACGCCCGGCAGATCCTTCACACGACCACCGCGAATCAGCACAATCGAGTGCTCCTGCAGATTGTGGCCAATGCCCGGAATGTAGGTCGTGACCTCAATTCCGTTCGTCAAACGGACACGCGCAACCTTACGCAGAGCCGAGTTCGGCTTCTTGGGGGTCTGGGTGTAGACACGAGTGCAAACGCCACGGCGCTGCGGCGAACCCTGCAGCGCTGGACTGGCGGTCTTATAACGAGTGGGCGTGCGGCCCTGCTTGACGAGTTGATGAAACGTAGGCACTGGAACTCCTTGCGATTACGTACAAACCTTGAAACAACATGTCAGGCGCGCAGAGGTCATTTTGCTTCGCGATTGTGCGCCATGCGCACAAAAGAACGGGGACGCTAAAGCGCCTCCTGCGAAGATTCCTGCCTGCTTCGCGTCTGTAAAACCAATAGCCAGACGAAAACAGTCGACGGTGGCCGAGCGAACTTCTACTTGAAGAGCCGACTCCGTTTCGCTGTTCCGGCCCGCATAGCCCATCCAGGGTGGAGGGTGTCGCAGGCGCGATTACGAAAGGCCGCAGACTTCGACATCAAACAAGCACAGATGCCCTGCGGGTGAATCTCTTGTATCCAGTGTACCTCAGGCGCACATCTGCTGCCTGAGTGGGCTTTTCTCTACCCTTTTGCGCCTCATGCACTTCCCAGCGGCGCAATCCGAATACTTGCGGAACCTTCTAACAATAGCAATTCAGAGGTCGAGAGTCAACTTTTACAGCAGCAACGCGCAAAATTCATCCTTATCAGCAATAAAACACCATGCTAGCCTTTCTGGATGAATTCCGCCCGGCTTCTTCTGCGCGTTCCGGTCCTCTTTTTTGCTCTCGCCGCAGCGATTTTTATCTCTCCTTTTGCCCTCTCTCAGACCGCTCCTGCTCTCTCTCCCAAGGTCGATCCCCGCATCGATGCCATCATTCAGCGCATCGGTGAGACTCGTTATCCTCTCCAGGCAGCCATTTCGCCCGATGGAACTACCGTCGCATGGTCGGTCGAGACAGAGGAAGGCAGCCAGATTCACCTTACCGACATAGCAAATCCCGATCCGGCCAGGGAAAAAATTGTTACCACAGGAAATGGCGCAACGGACTGCTCCAGCGATGATCCCGTCTGGTCGCCCGACGGGCAGTCGCTTGCCTTCACCTCCACCTGCACCTCAAGTCAGGACAAAGCTGGACAGGCAGAGATATTTCTCTGGTCCACAAAGACCGGAACCGCGAAGCAACTGACTCACCTCACCGGTGAAATTCAGCAGCCCGCATGGTCGCCCGACGGCAAGTCCATCGCTTTTCTCTTCGTCGAAAATGCCACCCGTCAGGCTGGCGCAACCTCGGCCATGAAGCCCTGGAGCGGAGTTATCGGCGAAGAAGGATTTGAAGTCCAGCGCGTCGGAGTTGTCTACGTCGCCAGCGGTACCTTTTCACAAATCACACCAGCCAACCTCCATGTTTATGAATTTGACTGGTCACCCGATTCAAAACATATGGCCTATATCGCCGCCAACCCGCCTGGCGAAAACAACTGGTGGGTTGCCCAGCTTTATGTTCAAACGATCCAGCCGGGAAACCCCGCACCCAAGTCAATCGTCGATACGACAAAACTCTCCGGCTCTCTCCATAACCTTCAGATTGCCGACCCACGCTGGTCTCCCGACAGCTCGCAGATCGCCTTCATCGGCGGCCTGATGAGCGATCAGGGCTCGACCGGAGGCGACATCTACCTCATCCCCTCTACTGGAGGCCAACCAAAGGACATCACTCCGAATCGCGCCGCCAGCGTCTCGTATCTCTCCTGGGTTTCGCCCCAGATTCTCGGCTTCACCGAGCACGTCGGCGGCAAAGTTCATTTGGCAGCTATCAATCTCGACACCGGTAGCGACGTCGATAGCGTCGATGTAACCATCCCTGCATCCATCCACGCCAATGGTCTGGTCATGAGCGTCTCGGTCTCCAACGTTCAAACCATCGCCTTCATCCGCACTTCTTTCGAGCGCGGCCCCGAGGTATGGGCTGGCTCTATCGACGACCTGAAGCAGATCACGCATTTGAATGACAGCGTCAAGCCGTTATGGGGCAAATCGGAATCCGTTGAATGGACCAACGAAGGCTTCCACATTCAGGGATGGCTGCTCTACCCGGCCAATTACGATCCCGCAAAGAAATACCCGCTGCTGGTCTATATCCACGGCGGCCCGTCGGCGGCGGTCACACCGCGCTGGCCCAGCATCGGCTACGGCGGGGTCCCCTTCTCAGCTCTCGGATACTTCGTCTTCATGCCCAACCCGCGCGGCAGCTTCGGCCAGGGAGAGAAGTTCACCCAGGCCAACGTCAGGGACTTTGGCTACGGCGATCTCCGCGACACGCTTGCAGGCGTGGACACTCTGGAGAAGCGCCTGTCCATCGATAAAAATCGCGAAGGCATCACCGGCTGGAGTTATGGCGGATTCATGACCATGTTTGCTGTCACCCAAACCACACGCTTCAAGGCTGCGGTCGCCGGAGCCGGGATCAGTGACTGGAAGAGCTACTACGGTGAAAACTCCATCGACCAGTGGATGATTCCGTTCTTCGGCAAGTCGGTTTACGACGATCCGGCTATCTACGCCAAAAGTTCAGCCATCAACTACATCAAAAATGTCAGGACTCCTACACTGATCGTCGTCGGTGACCGCGACGGCGAATGTCCTGCCCCACAGAGCTTCGAGTTCTGGCACGCTCTCCGCGCAGAAGGGGTCAAGACACGCCTCGTCGTCTACCCCAATGAAGGTCACCACATCGCCAACATCGACCATCGCCGCGACATCCTGGAGCGTGCGTTGAACTGGTTTGAAACCGAGATGCCGCAGAAATGATTTTCTCAAAATAAGCAACTAAATAGTTGCGCTTTTCTTTGCACCTCTCTAATATGCAACTTAGAGGTTGCACATTATGACTAATTGTATTGATAAGCGCATTGAGATTAAGGCCCCCGTGTCGCGTGTTTGGCGTGCCTTAACTGACTATCGTGAGTTCGGCGAATGGTTCCGAGTGAAGCTCGAAGATCCATTTGTTCCCGGTAGAACATCGCGTGGACATATTACCTATCCCGGCTACGAGCATCTCGTCTGGGAAGCTGTAATCCAGAAGATGGAACACGAACGCCTGTTTTCTTTTACCTGGCATCCTTATGCTGTCGACCCAAAGATGGATTACTCGTCTGAACCGCCCACACTGGTTGAATTCAAGCTCGAAAAAACTTCTACCGGCACTTTGCTTCTGCTCACTGAATCCGGATTCGATAAGATTCCCGCAGGCCGTCGCCCGGAGGCGTTCCGCATGAATGACGATGGCTGGACGCAGCAGCTGAAGAACATTGAGGACTATGCCACCCAAAAGCCATAGCAGCACGATCACCTACCTCCAGAGACGCGCGCCGATCTTCGCTGCTCTTGGCGACGAGACACGGCTGTCTCTGGTGGTGAAGCTCAGCAGTGGAGAGCCACACTCGATCTCGCAGTTAACCGAAGGCACGCGATTAACCCGTCAGGCCGTAACCAAGCACCTTCGTGTGCTGGAAAGCGTAGGAGTTGTCGAGAATATCCGTAGTGGCCGCGAAAGCCGCTTTGCCTTCAACCCAAAGCCTGTGAATGAGCTCCGGGACTACCTTGATCTGATCTCCCAGCAGTGGGATGAAACGCTTGCCCGGCTTCAAGCATTTGTCGAAGATTGACATCAATCAGATTGCAGACCCATCTTTTCTCACGCTGACTTATTTGCTTCCCGTTCCACCACCTTTTACACTGGTTCTTCGGCAACTCAGAGTGCGGTGAGACCGTTCAACAAAAGGATTCCCGGTTGAACGGGGAGGGTCAATGCGTCGGTTTGTTTGTTTAGTAGTTCTCTTGCTTTTTACGATTCCTTTCGGTATCTCGGTCACAGGCTGCGCTAAGAAGAGCTCCGTTCAATATTGTTCCGGCAACTCCGGCCCTGTCATCGGCCAGGCCACTGCGATTACCCTTTCGCCACGCGTCTATGGTGTCTCAATCAATTATGGTGCGATTGGCGCAACGCCGCACCCTGCAGCGACTGACTGCCAGGGCAACAGCGTCACCATCCAGAACTACACCTATGGCTCATCGGATACCACCCACACAATTGTGGACGTCAATCCTGCCACGGGCGCTCTCTGCGCGGGTACGTGGAACCGCAACTCAGGCGGCGGAGTAGCCGACTATACCTACTGCAACGCTACAAACAAGAGCGGAACCGCCTACATCGTGGCCTCCGGTGAAGGTCAAAGCAGTAACCCACTTCCTGTCTATGTCCACCCCACCGTTACCAGCATTGTTTTAGGGCCTCCGTCGCAAGACTGTTTAACTGATCCAGCGACCAATTGCAGTCCGGCGGCATACTCCACATCGCAGACAAGCTGCACGGTCGATCCCAACACTGGCTGCTGCACTACACCGCTTGCTACCACCACAAACTATGTCGCAAACAGTTGCCTCTCGCAGAATACGACTGGCCAACTGGCTGCGCGCGTCTATGATGGCCCCCCTTCGCTGCAGAACAACATCAGTTGCCGCGTCGGTCATCTTACCTACTCCGCGCAAAGCGATAAGATTGTGACCTTCGATCAAAATGGTGTAGCGACCGCAGTAAATCCGGGCTCGACCGTCATTACAGCCAGCGTTGCCAACGCAGGCAGCACAGCCGGCTTCTTTTCAACCTGCCCGCCTTATTCGATTGATCTTTCCGTCCCCCTGACCGGAGCAAAAACTGTTACGGTCAACCCGAACAATCCTCAGCCACTCAATGCAGTGGTCAAGGATAAGAACGGCGTCGTCCTCACCGGGCTCGATCTGGAGTTCGTCTCCACGACTCCAACCACGATTCCTGGCGGTTCGACGATCACACCCCTGTTTCCCGGTAGTGCCGGCATCACTGCGATCTGCCAGCCGCCCTCCTGCAATCCCTCACCATTCAATCAGATTGGCTTGTTTGGCAATGGCACCCCCATCGTCTCCAATAACCTGACCGTCAATGCACCGGGGAAAAACAGTACGGTGCTCTACATTGCCAGCACGAATTCGCAGTACATTGTTCCTGTTGACTTCTCTCAGCCGAACGCTACGATCGCTCCGGTTCGCCTGCCCTTCGTTCCTAATTCAATGGTCATCGATAACGCGGGAGCAACCATCTATCTCGGCAGCGACAACGGCCTGATGACCTTCAACGCCAGCTCAAACGGGTTTACC
Organism: Edaphobacter sp.; assembly: GCA_035656355.1. GTDB lineage: Bacteria > Acidobacteriota > Terriglobia > Terriglobales > Acidobacteriaceae > Edaphobacter. The sequence goes on along the minus strand of DASRSR010000140.1, from coordinate 1,047 downwards.
AGCCTTGACCCCACAACTCCGGGCAATGTGCTGGCAGTATCGCCAGACGATGCCACAATCGTCGTCTCTGATCCAAATCGGAAACTAGTCTATCTCACCAGTTCCAAGGGCATCACCTCGCAGTATGGCGGTGTCGGCACCCATGCGGAGTTCTCTCCCGACAGCCAGACCGTCTACATCACCACCACGACGAACAAGCTTCTGGTTTACTCCACACTTACCGGCTGGTCGAGCATCACCATACCCGCGGCAGCCACCGATGTAGCTGTCACCGTTCCAAGCGTTGGCGCATTCCTCAGCGGTCCCACCACAACCGCGCGAGGCCAATGCCCCATCACAACCACGACGACATCCAATGGCCTGCCAAGCTCAACCAATGAGTTCTACCCCGATGCCGGAGTCTCCGCACCCAAGTCCGACATGCTGGCAGCGACCAATGATGGTCAGCACATTCTTGGAGCGACAGCATCGCCTGCTGCACTCACCGATCTCTTCCTGCCGGATGGCGTCCCTACCGGTGCCTGCCCCTCAACAGGTGCTTTGCACTTCAACGCTACCCCGAATGCCCCCAGCACTTTGGCTGGAGTTACGGCAACGGCAATTACCGGCGTCGATCCCGCCTCCGACTCAAGCATCGCTTTTGTCACCTACACCGGAACCGGTGGCGTTCTTCCCGCCTATACACCGCAGACCGGCTCAATGAGTAATATCGCGCTCACCGGCAGTGCCATTGCTCCAGTGGCCGGCGTGTTCAGTGCGGACAACTCCACCTTCTTTGTCGGCACCTCCGGCGACAACAACGTTCATCTGATCACCCGAAGCATCTCTGGAACGCCAAGCACCTGGACGGACGATCCGGCCAAAACCATTAAGCCGAATCTGACTCCTGCGACCGGAACCTCTGCGGTTCCCAACCTGCTTGTTCAGAAGCCACGCAAGAGCACTTCTTGATTCTCCACCCACGCAAACACAAAGAAGCCCTCTCGTCGAGAGGGCTTCTTTGCGAGATACAAGATTCAGACTGAGTCCTAACCGAGACGCTGCTTC
>DASRSR010000139.1:0-20237 GCA_035656355.1 Edaphobacter sp. | reverse complement strand
TAACTGCTTGCCTGTTCGTCTAAAATGGGATGATGGCAAAGTCTGGACGCCTTGGTACCTGTGTAACTCTTGCTGCCCTTCTCTTTGCTGGTTCGGCGCAACTGGCCCATGCAGATTCAGCGCGTTTCGACCTGACCGGTCCCAAGCTGGAGATGCATGTAACGCGGGCCGGCAAAACGCTGCCGATCGCCTCGGTCCCAAACCTGCAACCGGGCGACAAGCTGTGGCTGCATCCAGACCTGCCGCCAACGCAGTCGGTTCACTATCTTCTGGTCGTTTGTTTTCTGCGCGGCACGACCAATCCCCCGCCGGATAGCTGGTTCATCAAAATTCAAACATGGAACCAAAAGGTACGCGAAGAGGGTTACAGCGTCTATGTGCCGGATGAGGCGCAGCAGGCGGTTCTGTTTCTGGCACCGGAGACGGGCGGCGACTTCAGCACGCTGCGCTCTGCAGTACGCGGACGCCCCGGCATCTTCGTGCGGGCTTCGCAGGACCTGACGGAAGCAGGCTTCGAACAGGCACGAATTGAAAAATACCTTGCGAACATGCGACAGGTGCCGCCATCGGACCCGAAAGCGTTGCAGGAGCACTCCAACCTGATTGCGCGAACGCTGAACCTAAAGCCGGACCAGGACTGCTTCAACAGGCCGGTCGACATGCAGTACAACTGCCTGACCCAAAGCGGCACACAAACGCTACTCAATGATGGTCATGGTGAATCGATTGTTTCAAGTTTGAGCGGCGGGGAAAACGGGAATTTTATCCGTGCAGCCAGCTATACCGGGATTGGCGGCGCAGGAGCGTACAGCGCCTATGTCGGCGCTGTTGTGGACCTGGTGCACATTATGGGCGGCCTGCACACGGCACAGTACCAGTACATTCCGGCGATTGCATTTCCTCAGGGCGATAGCCTGAACCTGCGATTGAATACAGCGCCTTCATTCCACAATCCGAAGTCGGTTATTGTGATCGGCCTGCCGTCAATTCAAAAGGCGGTTCCTCCTCCATTGCGGCCAGCAGACCCCAACGAGGTAACCTGCCTGATGAAGCCATCGGTCGCATTGCCGGTAGAGGGCGCACCGCTGGTCTTTGCAACGTCGTTTGCGCACGACCTGGTGCTGCATATCAATGCGCCGGGACACACCGAAGACATTCCGCTGGTACCGGATGCCTATCGCGGCGGCCTGACGCTCGCTCCTCAGCAAGAGAAGCGAAAGGTCTTGTCTTCGAACCCGATGTCGAAAGAAGCAACGAAGGCGGAGGTAAAGGCTGCTGCCACGAATAGCCATGTGAAGCCGCTACCCGGTGCGGTAACAGGAACAGTGACCGGCTATTGGGGTTTTGATCCGTTTACCGGGCCGACGATGCAGCTGCAGACAGTTCCGGGTAAGGACTGGAAGCTGGGATCAGGAAGTATTTTGATCGCGGGCCGCGAAAATAATCTTTCCCTGACTTCGACGGGATCGGCATGCGTGCAATCCATCACGCTGGATACAGCATCGGGCAGGAGGGTAGACACGGACTGGAAGCCGGGCGACAAGCCAAATTTGATTAACGTAAAGGTGTCGCTGACGTCTGTGGACCCGGGCACAATGCACTTCGCTGTTCGTCAATACGGAGTGGACAAACCCGATCTTGTAGCAGCAGAGACATACTCCGAGCCTGCAACGCTGGCTTCGCTGAAGTATTACGCCGGCGACCGGTCAGCAGTCCTGACCGGGACAAATCTCGATCAAGTGAAGAAAGTGGAGTTGAAGAAGTACGACTTTACACCAGCGCAACAAGCTACTTTTGGGTCGCAGGACGGCGGCGATTCAGGCTCAGCAACAACCGGCACAACTTCGCTACGCGTAGCCATGTCGGAAAACTCGCCAGAGCCAAAATTGAAATCGAATGAGCGGCTGATTGCGCACGTCACTCTGAAAGATGGACGCCAACTGACGCTTCCAACCGAAGTGGAGCAGGCAAGGCCTTCCGTAACGATTCTGAACAAGCGCATTATCGGGTCTAACTCTTCGATCCATCTGGGGAATCCGGACGATCTGCCTGCCAGCGATCAGCTTACGTTTTCGCTCAAATCGGATGCATCGTTTCCGCGCGCGGGCAAGATCGAGATTGCCAATGCCGATGGTTCGCTGCACACCGTGCTGGATGTAGCCGCTGGCACACTGATCCTGCAAAACCACCACACGCTGCTGGGGACTCTGGACCCAGCCAAGGCTTTTGGCACCTCTGCCTTTGGGCCGCTGCGGCTGCGCGCAGTGGCACCGGACGGGACAACTGGCGACTGGATTCCTTTGATTACACTCGTGCGTCTGCCATCACTGGGAAATGTCCGCTGCCCAATGGACTCTTCACAACCATGCACCTTGTCGGGCGATGGGCTTTATCTTGTGGATTCGGTTTCGACAGATGCCGCATTCACAAATCCAACACCGGTTCCGGAAGGGTTTATTGGAACAACGCTCGCACTTCCCCGCCCCAGCCGGAGCGGATTTTATCTGAAGCTGCGCGATGATCCTTCGACTGCGAACCTGGTGAATATCCCAACTTATATTCCACGGCTACCAGCTCCGAAGACGGTGAAGAAGACGGAGCCCGAGACGCCTGCTGCTCCAACAACCGCACCCGCGACTCCGAATACTGAGCCTGTAACAGGTGGAGCATCTACGCCTACCGCTACCCCTGCTCCAGATGAGAGCAATGGCAGCTCAGCTCCGGCTAAGAGTGCAGCACCCGCTGCGCCCGCGCATCCCGGGGACCAATCCGCATGCACGCAAGGGACGTGTCCGCCACCCGAAAAACCGGCAACCCCAGCGCCAAAATCGTAGGCGGCTATTAAATAGCCGCAGTAACGTAGGAACGGGCCTGGACTTTAGAGATCGATTTCAGAAGCGGAAGCGCTGCCGGCGAACAGGCACGGAAGGTCGCGAGATCATCAGCAATTCCAAAGATCTCCAATGTCCATCCATTCCGCTGAAAGAGTTCTTCCATCAGAGGAGCGTTGACCGAAAACTCGTGTAATTCCCCGACGATATACACTGCTCTCTTTTCCTGCGGAATATAGGCGGAAAGCGTCTCCACCTCCATTCCTTCAATATCGAGCTTGATAAGAATTCTTTCTGCTGAATTGGATCCCAACGCATCCTGCAAAGGAATTACGGGGACTTCAATCTGGCTAGTGTAAGGCTTCGACGAGTCGAAACTGCTCTGATTGGCCTCGCGGCAATAAAACGGAATCGTGCGATGCGCGCCGCCAAGGCAGACAGGCAGTATATTGGCCTCTATTCGGTTAATCTCGAGGTTCTTACGGATCTGTTTGATATTTGTTGGGACCGGCTCGCAGACGACAAATCGAATGGGGGAATCGCCTTGTGGCGTAAGACAGGCAGCGGCCCGCAAAGTAAACATTCCTATATTGCCGCCTCCATCGATCACGAGGTCAGGATGGAAACCGTGGTCGAGGTGATAGACATCGATGACCCCAAGCTCAAGCACACTCATGTAATCGCTTTGAAGGTCTGACATGCGAATGAATGCCCTCATTAAGCGTCCGCAACATTGGTAACAAACGGAGACTTCACCATCTCTTACGAAAGGCAGCAGCAGCGCGAGACAAAGGCTGCTATATTTTGGGCGCGAGAACCGTGCTGCCATCAGCAGGAGCTTATAGCTGCTCAAAGGCGCACCGATCTTCAGAATGCGTCTGACATTTGGAAATCCCATCAATGGCTCCTTGTCGGACCTTCCTACTCTGTAAGTGTAATTCCTTTAGCTTACGGTCTCCTCCAACTGCGACTGAACCTTGCTGCGCTTTCTGCTGTAGAAGAAATAGATTACAAGTCCAAGGGCAAGCCAGATGATAAGCCGTAACCAGGTCATCAGGGGCAGGAACAGCATCATCAGCAGGGAGACGGCAATGCCGAGAATCGGCGTAACCGGGACCCAGGGTGCATGGAAGGGCCGCGGAATGTCGGGCCGGCGCTTGCGCAGCACCCAGACACCGGCGCAGACAATAATAAAAGCTAGCAGCGTGCCGATGCTGGTCATCTCCCCAAGTTCGGCCAGCGGGATGAGTGAAGCAAAGGTTGCGACGACCAGACCGACGGTAATGGAGGAGATCCATGGGGTGCGGAATCGGGGATGAACCGCGCTGAAGAACTGCGGCAGCAGACCATCTTTGGACATAGAGAAGAAGACGCGGCTTTGCCCCAGAAGCATGACGACCATGGTGCTGGAGAGTCCACCCAGCGCGCCGAATTTGACTAGAAGACTGCCCCAGCGGACGCCGGTTGCGTCGATGCCGACGGCGAGTGAATCTGGGACATCAAGGGCATGATAGTTCACCAGTGCAGTGAGCACACCAGCAACGAGAATATATAGAACTGTACAGATGATAAGCGAACCCAGGATGCCGATTGGCATATCGCGCTTGGGGTTTTTGGCCTCCTGCGCGGCCGTGGACACGGCGTCAAAGCCGATATAAGCGAAGAAGATCACGCCAGCAGCTCGTATGACGCCTGATATGCCAAATTGTCCGAATTTTCCGGTATTCGGCGGAAGGAACGGATGCCAGTTAAACTTCAGCAGATTCGGCTCATGTATCAGCGTATTGATTCCAATCACCAGGAAGATAACCAGAACAATCAACTTCACCGCGACAATAAAAGAATTGAAGTTCGCGGACTCTTTAATTCCAATGACGAGCACCACAGTAACTGCCATGATGCCGATGAAGGCCACCAGATTGAAGACCCCATATTTATGCGGCAGCGTTGCGGGATCGATGCCTGATTCTTTCAACTGCACGGCAACCCGGTTGAGCAGTTCCCAATGGCCATTCCAGAAGACAAAGACCGATCCGGGAGTTCCTGCGATGGCAGGCGGCAGGCGGATGTGGAAGTCCTGCAGAAGGCTGAGGACGTAGCCGCTCCAGCCGGAGCAGACTGTTGCCGCGCCGAAGGCGTATTCCAGCACAAGGTCCCATCCGATAATCCAGGCGAAGATCTCGCCGAGCGTGGCGTAGCCGTAAGTGTAGGCGGAGCCGGCCACAGGAATCATAGCGGCGAACTCTGCATAGCAAAGCCCGGCAAAGACACAGGCGATGGCCGCAACGATGAAGGAGTAGACGACGGCGGGACCAGCGTAGATGGCGGCCGCAGGCCCTGTAAGCACAAAGATGCCGGTGCCGATGATTGCGCCGATTCCTAGTGAGATAAGATTCGTGGCCCCCAAGGAACGCTTGAGCGTATGTTCGCCAGTTTCAGCGGATTCCTGAAGAATCATTTCCAGGGGTTTAGTTGCCAGCAGCTTCATCCAGTTGTTGCCTCCAAAAGGTTATCCAAGTGACGCTATCATTTTTACTGCACTTCGTGCACGGGAGATCGTTTGCCCGAGTTCCAGATCAGGTAAACGGGCAGGCCAAGCAGAACGATTGCCAGGCCTGGCCAGGTGTATTGCGGCTTATAGCGCAGCAGTACCAGACATATCCAGACTGCCATGACGATATAAAGCGCAGGCAGTACAGGATAGCCGACGGCACGATAAGGACGCGGTGCATCGGGCCGTGTGCGACGTAAAACAAATAAGCCGGTAATGGTCAGAATATAGAAGATCAGCACAGCGAAGATCACATAATCCAAAAGCTGGCTGTAACTGCCAGAGAGGCAAAGCAGGCAGGTCCAGGCCCATTGAATCCAGAGCGAGTTAACTGGCGTCCGAGAGCGCGGACTGAGTTTGCCGGCAAATTGGAAGAAGAGGCCGTCGCGGCTCATCGCATAATAGACGCGGGCACCCGCCAGCAGCATTCCGTTGGCGCAGCCGAAAGTTGAAATCAGAATGGCTGCTGCCATTAACTTTGCGCCATAGCCAGCGAAGGCACTCTGCATCACCGCGGTGGCGACGCGGTCCTCTGAGGCGAACTGGATGCCACGACCAAGGCCAGTTGTCGCGGTCGCATCTCCTGCCAGCGGCAGAACGCTGAGATAGACAAAGTTACAGAGCACATAAAGCAGCAGCACAACGCCGGTGCCGATGGCCAGCGACAGCGGCAGATTGCGTTTCGGATTGCGAATCTCGCCCGCGGTAAAGGTGACATTGTTCCAGGCATCGGAACTGAAGAGCGACCCCACCTGTACGACAGCAATGACGGTCAGCAGGCCTACGTATGCAGTTGGGCCGCAGACGCCAACCTGCACGGCGTGGAGCGAGTGCCAGCCCGATCCGGCCCAGAAGTGGTGCCACTGCGGGCCGAAGTTGGCGGCGAGTGCTGCTGCATTCCTTGCAAAGAAGCCAACCAGCACAACGGCGGCCAACGCCAGAACTTTGGCTGAGGTAAAGACGTTCTGCACGGCCGCGCCCATCTTCACGCCGCGTGTGTTCAGCAAAGTCAGCAGCGTGATTACAACAATGGCGGAGAGATTGGCTGTATTCAGGCCGATCTCCATATTGCCCAGAACCATTGGGCCGACGTGCCATGCAGGAATGTGGCCGATATGCCATAGCCACTTTTCTGCACTGACAGATGGAAAGAAGACACCGAGGAATTTACCGAAGGCGACACCGACAGCGGCAATAGTTCCGGTCTGAATGACAAGGAAGAGTGTCCAGCCGTAGAGAAATCCCCAGAGTGGACCGAGCGCTTCGCGCAGATAAACGTACTGGCCGCCCGCTCTGGGCATCATGGCGGCGAGCTCGCCGTAACTGAGCGCGCCAATAATGGTCATCACCGCAGTGACAAGCCATGCCGCGATAAGGAGCGCAGGCGAATCCAGAGAACGGGACATCTCCGCCGAGACGATAAAGATGCCTGAGCCAATCATGGAGCCCATGACGATGGCGGTGGCAGAAAACAGGCCCATCCCCTGCACAAACTGCGGCGAGGCGGCGGTCTCGGTCTGAATGGCCGGGGTATTCACGCTGCGTCAGTTCTACCCTAAATTTTTGAGAAAGTCCCGCACGAGTTTTTCAAGCGGCTGACCGGCTTCGAGCAAGGCGCTGATGACGGCGACAGAATCCGCCCCGGCTTCGATCACGCTTCGCGCATTCGCACGTGTGATTCCGCCGATGGCGACGACAGGCTTGGCGGTCAGTGTCCGAGCGCGGCGCACCCCTTCGAGTCCTATGACCGGCTCAGCATCAAGTTTCGTGCCGGTAGCGAAGACCGGGCCAACGGCGATGTAGTCGGCATCGGTCTGATCGGCCAGCAGCACCTGCGCATCGTTATGGGTGGAGACACCGACCCAACGATCAGTACCGACGATACGACGGGAGTCGGCGGGCGAGAGATCGTCCTGGCCTACATGGATGCCGCCAAAACCGGCGAGCACGGCAAGATCGGCGCGGTCGTTCATGATCAGACGGCAATCGACCCCTGCAAATGCGTTGCGGATGACTTCAGCATCGCGCAAGATGGCTTGCGGGCTACCGGATTTATTCCGATATTGCAGTAAAGTGGTGCTCGCATCGCGCAGCGCGCGCGCAGCGGAATCTAAAGCAATGCCGCGCGCTGTAAGTACGTCGATGTCGAGGATGGGATAGAGCCGCGGCAGTGTCATAGAGGTTCAAAACAATTTTCTCAGGTCATCGAAGAATACCGTGAATAACATTGATCAAACGCGATGTGTAAATTCATAAAGCTAATTGAATTGAACTGCAAGAAACCACCGTTTAGTCTGAACGGGTGAAAATTCAAGCGATTGTACAAGCTCTATTAGTCGGCTGGGAGCTCACATTTCTCTGGTGCTTTTTACCGGCACCCATAGCCGCTGCGACGGCTCCTAAGAGCTTCCATACACTCACGACCCTTGATGCTGATTTGGCGAACTTCCGACTTGGCAAACTGCGAGACGAACTAGCTAAAATGCCTGCCGGTGCCGAGCGAGATTATCTTGCCGGGCTGCTGGCGAACCGTTGCGGGCAAGTCAGCCAATCGATTGAGTTCCTGCAGCGTGCTTTACCAAGCTTGCGGCAAGCCAAAGATGCTCGTGCATCAATCGCTCTCAAGACACTGGCAGATGATTACACCAAGAACCTCAACTATGGTGCGGCCGCGAAGATGTACGACGATCTGTTCGACCTTTTTCCCGGGGAGAACAAAGGTGGGACGAGAGACGATGCAGGAGTACTGCATCTCTTGTCAGGCGTTCAACCAATGACGATTGACTGGCATGGACCAACACGCTTAAAAACGGCTCGCAATGCAATTGGATCAAGGGTAATTGAGCTGGACGTGAATGGCGTAAAAGAGCAATGGCTACTTGATACCGGTGCAAACTATTCCTGTGTATCGAGAAGCTTTGCTCAACGGCTTGGCCTGAAGATTTTGCCCGGATTCGCGCAGACCGGCTCTGGCCTGACCGGACTCGAAAACCGCCTGCAAGCCGCTGTGATCCCAACAATGCAGGTTGGTGGCGCTACTCTCAAAAACGTGATTGTGCTTATTTTCGATGACGCAAATCTGAATATTCATATAGGAGATCGTTCTTACCAGATCAATGCAATCCTCGGCTATCCGGCCTTTCAAGCAATGCGGGTAATTACCTTTCGTCGCGACGGTGAATTTGAGGCTGGACCGTCCACTTATCAAAACGGCACGGAAATACCGATGTATATGCGGCGGTTAACTCCCGTTGTCAATCTCAGAGCGAACGGCGTAACTTTGCCGTTCACGCTCGATACGGGCGCCTCGGGTACGGAGCTTTCTATCAGGTATTATGAGCGATTCAGGCACAGCAATCTCTCATGGAAACCGGGCGAGGAAGAGACTTCAGGCGCGGGTGGCAATATCAGACGCACGATTTATACGCAGCCTGTGCTGCGTCTGGGTATCGGCAGTAAGACGGCGATTCTAAAAGATGTTTCCGTTACTCCGAAGAAGACAAACAGCGGCCTCGATGAACTCTATGGAAACATTGGACAAGATATGTTTGCCAATTTCGAGAGCTTCACTCTCGACTTTGCTGATATGAGGTTTAAAATCGGCGCTCCAGTGCTGCCGAAGACCCCACGGTGATTTCTGGTGGTCTCTATGGACGGGCATCAGAGTCTCACGGAATAGTTTCTCCTTGATGTAACCGTCGGATGTGTCGCGCCTTCAGCGCTCGGGTTTGTGTGGCTTCAATCCTGGGGCTTTCCACAGGCCAGCAAAGCTGGCCCAGTGGTATACGCCCCAGGCTGATATGAAACGGGCCTTCGGCCCTAAAAGCGCGTTAAATTATATCTATCAGAGCGTTCGAAGATTAATATCAGCTTCCTCTTATGGAGAGGTGTTGTTCGAAATCGCCCGATTCACGGTAATAGAATTATTCTACTGCTCGGCCTTGATGTCCTTCTGCCGTTCGAAGAAGCGCTCCATAAATTTCGTATCGAACTGGCCTGCACGAAATTCTTCATCGGCAAAGATCTTCTGGTGCATGGGGATGGTGGTGTGGATTCCCTGCACCACAAACTGCGAGAGGGCGCGCTGCATCTTGTTCATGGCCTCTTCGCGGTCTTTGCCATGACAGATGAGCTTGGCGATCATCGAGTCGTAATACGGAGGCACAACACCTTCGGCGTACTGCGCTGTATCCACACGAACGCCATTGCCGCCGGGAACATTGAAGGCGGTGATCTTTCCGGCGCTGGGCGTGAACTTTTCCGGGTGCTCAGCGTTGATGCGGCACTCGATGGCGTGGCCGCGAATTGCAACCGGCTCGGTAACGATGGAGTTCAGCTTCTCTCCTGCAGCGATGCGAAGCTGTGCCTTGACCAGATCGATGCCGGTGACCATCTCGGTGACACAGTGCTCCACCTGGATGCGGGTGTTCATCTCGATGAAATATATCTTGCCGTCTTCGTCCATCAGAAACTCGATCGTGCCTGCGTTCCAGTAGCCGATGCTCTCAAGCGATTTGCGGATAGTCTTGCCCAGCTCTTCACGCAGCTTGGGAGTGACCATAAGGCTGGGCGCCTCTTCGATCAGCTTCTGATGGCGGCGCTGAATGGAGCACTCGCGCTCGCCCAGGCTCATCACATTGCCGTGCTCGTCAGCCAATACCTGAAACTCAATATGGCGCGGTCTCTCGATGAACTTCTCCATGTAGAGGTCGCCATTGCCAAAGGCATTAGCGGCTTCGATAGAAGCCTGTTGATAAAGGCCGGGAAGTTCTTCTTTGTTGCGGCAGATGCGCATTCCGCGGCCACCACCGCCTGCGACGGCCTTGAGGATGACAGGATAACCAACGCTCTGTGCCCATTCCAGCGCTTCTCCTTCGCTGGCGATAACGCCATCGGAACCGGGAAGAATCGGCACCTTTGCTTTCTTCATGGTCTGCCGCGCCGTGGACTTTTCGCCCATCATGCGGGTGACCTCGGGCGGAGGCCCGATGAATTTGATATTGGAGGCCCGGCAAACCTCAGCGAAGTTGGCGTTCTCGCTGAGAAGGCCATAGCCGGGATGAATCGCATCCACATCGGCTATCTCTGCCGCAGAGATCACCGCCGGAACGTTCAAATAGCTTTCGGCCGAACGCGGGGGCCCGATGCAGATCGCCTCATCGGCAAAGCGCACATGCAGGCTATTGCGATCGGCCTCGCTGTAGACCGCCACCGTGCGGATACCCATCTCTTTGCAGGCGCTGATCACCCGCAGCGCGATCTCCCCACGATTTGCAATTAGAACCTTACGAAACATGCTTTTCCTTGTTTGGTTGGAGCCGTCAATGGATGCTATCGCGCCTTGATGGCGAACAAAGGCTGGCCGTACTCAACAGGCTGACCGCTGGTGGCGATACGCTTGACAATCTCACCGGCGACATCAGCTTCGATCTCATTCATCAGCTTCATGGCTTCGACGATGCAAAGCACCTGGCCCACTTCTACCTGATCGCCAATCTTTACAAAAGCCGGAGCGCCGGGCGAAGGAGACTCGTAGAAGGTCCCAACGATGGGCGATTTGACCTCGTGCAAAGCTTCCTCGGGAGCAGCAGGCGCGGCGGCGGAGTGCGCAGCCACATGTGCGACTGCTGCTGGAGCGGCGACCCCAGTAGCGGGGGCAGCAGCCACAAGCCGGCTGAGTTGCGCGAGATCGATGCCGCCAGCCGGAGCCGCAGCAGCCTCGCCCGCGAACTTAATGCGGACTTTTAGATCGTCCTGTTCCATATCGAATTCGGCAATCTCGTTTGCCTTGAGGAATTCGACCAGTTCGCGAAGCTCTTGCAATTTATTTCCGTCCATTATGTCTCCTGTGCCTGTTGCGGCACTTTTTAGCATTACAACTCAATCCAGGCTTTAACTGCAGGAGTCAGGACCTGGCCACCGGTGGCAGTCACCAGCACCATGTCCTCGATGCGTACGCCGAATTTGCCCGGCATATAAACTCCTGGTTCCACTGTAACGACCATTCCCTGCTCCAGGCGCTGCGTTTGCTTTGCCGCAAGCCTGGGACCTTCGTGAATCTCCAGACCGACACCATGGCCGGTCGAATGACTGAAATACTTGTCGAGCCTGGCAGTACGCAAGACACTGCGTGCCGCTTCATCAACCTCACCGGCAGTTATGCCGGGGGCTACTCTGGCAACTGCGGTTTCCTGCGCTTCCAAAACCGCATCATACACTTCCCGCTCATTTGCCTGCCCAGGTCCCATGTGTACGGTACGGGTCATATCGCTGCAATAGCCGTTGAGTATGACGCCAAAGTCGAGAGTAACGAAGCCTCTGCGTGGAAGTTTTGCTGTTGTAGCACGTCCATGCGGCAACGCGCTGCGTGCGCCGCTGGCAACAATTGTTTCAAACGACATGGCCTCTGCACCGGCCAATCGCGCGGCGTGTTCAAGCTCTGCGGCAACTTCGGCTTCGGTGATTCCAGCCTGCATGTAACTCAGAATGCCATCGAAGAGCCGACAGCCAAGCAACGCAGCCTTACGCATAGCGGCAATCTCGCTGGCGTCTTTTACCTGGCGCAGATCGGCCACTAGAGGTCCGGTAGCATGAAAGAGGTTTCGCCGTTGCTTTGCAGGAACGGCTTTGCGCATGGCATCGAGCGCAGCAACAGTAGTTTGTGCGGCATCGAATCCGCAACGCTTTACACCAGCGGCGGCAATCCACTCACACGCGGCAGTCAGGGCTGGCTTTTTTGCGATGACGACCCGTGTGCCAGTAGCTTCAGCACGCGCCTGTGCAGTGTAACGCCCGTCTGTGAACAGCACAGACCGGTTGCCTGCTAAGACGAGCGCGGCGTTCGATCCGGTAAATCCGCATAGATAGCGCACGTCGGGCAGGTGCGTTACTAGCAGGCTATCGACCCCGGCGTCTCTGGCCGCAGCCATCGCTCGCTTCTTTCGCAGACTCAAACTCATCTGTATGATTTTACCGAACTTGAGAGTAACAAACTGGCTCCGTCTTACATGAACCCGGTATCATAGCCTATGACCGGTCCTCTCCCCGATCAGCCATCACGTTTCAGCCGCCGCCACTTCCTTGTAGGATCGGGAGCCGTGGCCGCAGGGTTCGCTCTTTATTCAGGCGAAATTGCACGGCATGAAATTGATCTGGTCCCGCGTCCTCTCGCTATCAGGAATCTTCCGCCAGCGTTCAACGGCTTTCGTATAGCGCAGGTCAGCGACATTCACCTGGACGAATTCACTGAACCATTTTTTCTGGAACGCGTTGTGCATCACGTCAATGCACTGGCGCCGGACATGGTGTTGCTAACGGGAGATTTCGTCACTCACGGTTCGCTTACATTTCTCAATGGACAGCACGCAGCTCATCGCTGCGGCGAGATCCTGAGCACACTGAGTTGTCCGCTGCGCTATGCGTGCCTGGGAAATCACGATGTCGCAGTCAGCGCTCCGCTGGTAATCGACTCACTGGTGGCAAATGGAATTCCTGTGCTGGTGGACGAGCATGTACCCATTGAGCGGAATGGCTCGCGGTTCTGGCTGTGTGGCGTCAATGATCCAGGCACGACGAATCCACAACTTGAACTGGCGGTGCCTCCGGAGCCAAACGCGCCGGTGATTCTGATGGCACACGAGCCTGACTATGCCGATACCGTCGTGCAGCATCCTCGAGGAAAATTGGTGGATGTAATGCTTGCCGGGCATACGCACGGCGGACAGATACGGCTTCCTTTTATGGGGCCGCTGGTGCTTCCACCGATGGGCAAGAAGTATGCAGAGGGGCTTTTTCATCTGCAGAAGATGCAGCTTTACGTGAATCGAGGCATCGGCGCGGTGGGAATTCCGTTCCGGCTTAACTGCCCGCCAGAGATTACGTTGTTTACACTGCAACAGGCGTGATGGCATGGCAGGCGTCTATGGGTCGCGGTATTCGCGGCGCTTGAGTTCACGTAGTGCCTGTTCATGGCCCTGCAGGGCTGACTGTCTGGTCCAGTGGCGGGACTGGGTATAGTCGTGCTCGACTCCCTGACCGATGGCGTAGAGATGTCCAAGTTGAAACTGAGCTTCGGCGTTGCCTTGTTCCGCGGCCTTTCGATACCACGCCGCGGCTTGCACATAGCTGCGCGAGACACCAAGGCCAAAGTAGTAGAGATCAGCCAGCTTCTGCTGTGCTTCGGGAAAATTCTGTGTAGCGGCCAGGCGATACCAGTGGGCAGCTTCCGTGTCGCTCTGCTCGACTCCTTCGCCTTTGCGATACATAAGCCCGAGGTTGTACTGCGCCCACGCAAGGTTACTGTAAGCGGCACGTTGACACCATGCAAATGCCTCAGAGAAGTTGTTCGCAGCATAGTAACGATAGCTGAGGTTGGCCTGTGCATAGGCGTGGCCTTGTTCGGCAGCTTTGCGCTCCCATAGTGCAGCGTGAGTTGTGTCCTGCGGGAGGCCCTTGCCTTCGTCGTACATGGTGCTGAGAATGTACTGCGACTCAGCGTGGCGCGTGGAGTGGAGAGAGAGCGTTGTTCCGGTGGGAATGTGCTGCAGACCCGAGCCTGGTTTATCGTTCATCGGCGCCCCTGCTTCGTTGTGCATTGACCTGATGACCGACGAACTCGAGACGATGCTGAGCCTCGGCGATCTGTTGGCGGAGATTAGTGGCAAGCTCGGTCAGGAGGTCGCGGTGTTCGCGAGCGGCAACTTCAGCGTCGGTGTAAAGCTGGGCGATTTCGCTCGAGAGCAAGGTATGCTGCTCGGCATCGAGCGCGGCGATGTCGCGTTCGGCATGTTGAATCTGGCGCGTGATGCGGAGAAGTTCTGCGGCAGGACCCTCGCCAGCGATAGAGGAGTTGATCTCAAGATGATCGTCGAGTAGACGCTGCAGAGCTTCAGTGTCGCCGCGGCTGTAGGCCTGATTGGCACGCGCCATTAGCAGCGTAAAGTGTTTCTGCTCGGCTTCGTCGCGTGCAAAATCGGGGTGAATACGCTTAGCTACGTCGCGAAAGAGGGTCTTAAGACTGGGCGGTGGATCAAACTCTTCGGCTTCGTGCGCGTGGCCAAACGCGGCGTCATGGGTTTCCTGCGCGCGCTGGCGGGCTTCCTCGGCCCGGCTACGGGCAGAGTCGGAGTCGTAAAGGCTGACTTCGAGTTCGGCAATTCGCGCTTCAATCTCGTCGAGCTCAGCGTAAAGGATGCCAACCTGGCGGAGGTAGCGGCCTTCGAAAGTCTTGAGCTGAGCACGAACCTGGGCCAGCTCCGCTTCACGCTCGGCGAGCGCGGCGCGAATGGTGGCAAGCTGCTCGCGTTTATCGAGGAGAGCAGCAGTGTCCCGAGTTTGCTGGAGGATGATCTCGGCTGACATACAGCTTCCGTAGCAGGAAATTCCAGTTTAAAGCAATTTCCCGTTACTGCGTTTCCAAGGGGATTCACGTGGTTACAACCAATGTGGGCTTGTGCAACACTGGTAATCAAAATTGAGGAGATGCAGATGCAGGAAATTGGAGTTGCTGTCATTGGGTTTGGACTGGCTGGCCGGGTCTTTCATGCACCTTTCGTCAATGCTGTTCCGGGGTTGAAGCTGGAAGCAATTGTGCAGCGTCGCGGAGACGAAGCGGCGAAAGCGTGGCCGGGTGTGCGCATTCTGCGTTCCTTTGAAGAGGCCATCGCTGACCCTGCGGTGCAGCTCATTGTTGTCGGCACCCCAAACGAGACCCACTTCTCGCTGGCAAAGCGCGCATTGGAGGCGGGCAAGCACGTCGTCATCGACAAGCCCTTCACCGCGACCAGCGTGGAAGCAAAAGAGCTTGCAGATATTGCCTCATCGCGCAATCTGGTCTTGGTTCCTTTTCACAATCGCCGCTGGGATGGAGATTTTCTGACGGTAAAGAAACTGCTGCAGGAAAAGGCCATCGGCAGATTGGTGACGTTTGAGTCGCACTTCGACCGCTTCCGTCCATTGCCGCGCGAAGCCACATGGAAAGAGAGCGGCAATGCGGCCAATGGAATGCTCTTTGATTTGGGGCCACATCTGGTCGATCAGGCATTGACATTGTTTGGAGTGCCCCAGGCCATTACAGCCAGTGTTCGCAAGGATCGCGACCAAACGGCGATTGAAGACGCCTTTGACATCACGCTGCA
This sequence comes from Edaphobacter sp., assembly GCA_035656355.1. Taxonomy (GTDB): domain Bacteria; phylum Acidobacteriota; class Terriglobia; order Terriglobales; family Acidobacteriaceae; genus Edaphobacter. Next base: position 4,719 of record DASRSR010000139.1, on the reverse strand, counting down.
CTATGACCGCCTGCTGGCGCACTGTCGCGCCACCATGCTGGCGTGCGATGCGGCACCGCGTTTTCTATTGCATGGGACAGATGGCAGCTTCAAAAAATATGGCGTTGATCCGCAGGAGCCTGCACTGGTAGCCGGAGCGAAGGTTCCACCCCTGGGCGATGCAACGCCGTGGCTGCCGGAAGACGAGAGTGCATGGGGAACCCTGACCATTGCTCCCGATCTGGCCGAGCCGGGCAATCTGACGAGAAAGAAGATCGAGACCGAATTAGGAGATTACCGCGGCTACTATGCCAACGTGCGTGATGCTATCAATGGCAAGGCAAAACTTGAGGTCACTCCTGCCGATGCGTGGAAGGTTATTCGGCTGCTGGAGATGGCTCGAGAGAGTTCCGAACAGGGCCGAACACTGCCTGTGAAGTTCTAATCACGGCTAACGCACGGCTTTCATTAACGCTTGATAGAGTGAGTTCATGACTAACGAATCGAAGATAGGCGGAGCGCTTCCGCGCGGCTTCCAATGGAGCGCGACAAAAGCAGGCATTAAGGCCAGCGGAAAGCCGGATGTTGCTTTGGCAGTTGCGTCCAAGCCGGCGAATGCAGCGGCGATGTTCACCAGAAATCAGGTTGTCGCGGCCCCGGTTACGGTAGGACGCCGACATCTTCAGACGACCGGTGGGCGCGTCGGCGTGGTGCTGGTAAATGCCGGTAATGCAAACTGCGCCACAGGACAGGCAGGTATCGACCTTTGCACTCAAACCTGCGTAGCAGCGGCAGAGACCTTCCATTGCATCTTCGATGAAGTATTCCCTTCTTCAACGGGGATTATCGGGGTCCCCTTCCCGGCGGAAAAGGTGATTGCGGCACTTCCCTCATTGCAAGCCGGTCTGGGGGACACGGCAGAGCACGCTCAGCAGTTTGCTGAGGCGATTATGACTACGGACACGCGCATGAAGACTGCGCAGAGCACGGTGCAGGTGAACGGCACAGCAGTGCGAATCTTTGGCGCTGCGAAGGGCGCGGGCATGATTCAACCGCGGCTTGTACCCCATGCCACCATGCTGGTTTATCTGTTTACTGACCTTGAAGCCAGCAGCGGTGAACTAAATGAATTGCTGGCACCTGCTGTTGAAGGCAGCTTCAATAGCATCTCCATCGATGGAGATACCTCGACGAATGATACTGTCCTGCTGCTTGCCAGCGGAGCCAGCGGAGTCAAGCTGGATGAACAGAACCGCGAGGCGTTTGCCAATGCACTGCATCTGGTGTGCGGCTCGCTTGCGCATCAAATCGTCGATGATGGAGAGGGTGTAACCCACGTGGTGACGCTGCACATTACCGGCGCACGCAGCGAGGGCGAGGCAAGGCAGGTTGCGCGGGCGATTGCTAATTCCCCACTGTGCAAGACAGCATGGTCGAGCGCCGACCCGAACTGGGGCCGTCTGCTGGCAGCCGCAGGATACAGCGGCGTAGAGTTCGATCCGGAGAAGGTAACAATCGCAATTGGAATGCAACCGGTGTATGAGAATGGCGCACGATCATCGCGGTTCGATGAAGCTGCTGCTCACGCGGCGATGCGCGAGCGCGAGTACACCATCACGATCCATCTTGGACAGGGTGAAGGCGAGTGCCGGTTTATCACCTGCGACCTCACCCAGGAGTATGTGCGCATCAACGCGGACTACTCAACGTAGAGCTATTCTGACCGATTATCAGCGTGCTTTTCCGGCTCTTCCCCGGATTCTTCGGGGGAGAGTGACGTTTGCACCTCAAGGCGGCTATCCTAGAAGCAGTGGCTTTGGAACCGCTGATCGACACCACTTGTAATTGGGGTATAAGGACTGCTTATGACGATGAAACTTGAATCTCCGACCCAGACCGACTTTTCCGAAGAGATGTCTGAATGGATAGAAGCGTTCGACGATGTTGTAGCGAATGACTGGGAACACGGCGCGGAGTTGCTGGAAGCGCTACGGCAGCGTGCGCATCAGTCCGGAGTGCCAACGACAAGTGAACTGACGACCCATTACCTGAACACGATTCCAAAGCACGACGAGGTTCCCTACCCTGGCGATCGCAAGATGGAGAAACGGATTGAGGCGCTGATCCGCTGGAACGCCATGGCCATGGTGCATGGCCAGAATAAGAAAGACGCAGGCATTGGCGGCCACATTTCGACTTACTCTTCGCTGGCTACATTGCTGGAAGTTGGTTTCAACCATTTCTTCCACGCCAAGTATGGCGACCAGCCGGGAGACTTCGTCTATTTTCAGGGCCACGCATCGCCGGGCGTCTATGCGCGGGCTTATCTCGAAGGCCGCCTCAATGACGATCACCTTAAGAACTTTCGCCACGAGCTGCGCGACAAGCCAGGACTAAGCTCCTATCCACACCCGTGGCTGATGCCGAACTTCTGGAACTTCCCCACAGTTTCCATGGGCATCGGTCCACTGAACGCTATCTATCAGGCACGCTTTATGCGCTACCTGGAGCATCGCGGGCTGATTCAACCGACGGAACGCAAGGTATGGGCATTTGTCGGTGATGGTGAAACCGACGAAGTCGATACCATGGGCGCAATCGCGGTTGCGGCACGCGAGAAGCTGGACAACCTCATCTTTGTGGTGAACTGCAACCTGCAGCGCCTTGATGGACCGGTGCGCGGCAATAAGCGGATCATCGACGAATTGGAAGGACATTTCCGCGGTGCAGGATGGAATGTCATCAAGGTCATCTGGGGATCGGACTGGGATGCACTGTTTGAGCGCGACCACACCGGTCTGTTGTTGCGTCGCATGGAAGAGTGCGTCGATGGCGACTTCCAGACCTTCAAAGCAAAGGACGGTGCCTACCTGCGCGAGCACTTCTTCGGTAAGTATCCAGAGCTGCTGGAGTTGGTGCGCGACATGACTGACGAACAACTGGAGCGGCTGCACCGCGGCGGTCACGATCCAGCCAAAATTTACAACGCCTACAAGCGCGCTCTGGAGCACAAGGGCGGTCCAACGGTGATTCTGGCCAAGACCGTAAAGGGCTATGGCATGGGATCGTCACAGGCCCGCAATGCCACTCACAACGAAAAGAAGATGGCCGACAGCGAACTGGCCGCATTCGTAAAGCGCTTCGACATTCCTATTCCCGAAGAGGCCGCAGCTCATGGAACCCCGTTCCGTCCCGCAGATGATGCGCCAGAGATTGTCTACCTGCAGCAGCGGCGGCAAGAGCTTGGCGGGTATCTGCCGAAACGTGAGTCGCCCAAGCTAGACTTCACTGCACCGGGCCTGGATTACTTTGCCGAGTGGACTGGTGGATCGAATAAGCGAGCTGTTTCGACCACGATGGGCTTCGTCAGCATTCTGCGTCATCTCATGAAGGACCCCCAGATTGGCAAGTTGATTGTTCCGATCATTCCTGACGAGGGTCGCACCTTTGGTATGGAATCTGCGATTCGTCAGGTAGGCATCTATGCGCCTGAGGGTCAGAAATATCAGCCGCACGATGCCGATATGCTGCTGTACTACCGCGAGATGATCGACGGTCAGATTCTCGAAGAAGGAATTACCGAGGCAGGGTCGATGGCATCGTTTACGGCAGCCGGTACGGCGTACTCGAACTACAAGCTGCCGATGATTCCCTTCTATATGTACTACTCGATGTTCGGCTTCCAGCGCATCGGAGACATGGTCTGGGCATTTGCCGACGCACGCGGCAAAGGTTTCCTGATGGGCGGTACTGCTGGCCGCACCACAATGCTGGGCGAGGGTCTGCAGCACCAGGACGGTCATAGCATTGTGCTCTCAAGCACCGTACCAACATGCGTGACCTACGATCCCGCCTACGTCTATGAACTGGCAGTCGTAGTACAGGACGGCCTGCGCCGGATGTATGAAAAGGGCGAGGACGTCTTCTATTACATCACGATGTACAACGAGGACTACGCAATGCCAGCCATGCCCGAGGGCGTTGCCGAGGGTATTCGTCGCGGCATCTACAAGCTGAAGCCTGCGACAGGCGAAGCGGTGGCCCATCTGTTTGGCAGCGGAACCATCCTGAACGAAGTTTTGCGCGCGCAGGAGATTCTGGCCTCGAAGTATGGCGTTCAAGCTGATGTGTGGAGCGTTCCCAGCTATACCGAGTTGCGGCGTGATGCCCTTGCGGTTGAGCGCTGGAACCGCCTGCACCCTGCCGAGAAGGAGCGCAAGAGCTATCTGCAGACGGTGCTCGACGGAACTCAGGGACCGATCATTGCTGCCAGCGACTATATGAAGTCAGTTCCCGACATGCTTTCGCCGTGGCTCACCACTCGGCTGGTATCGCTGGGCACCGATGGCTTCGGACGCAGCGACAACCGCGAACATCTGCGCAGCCACTTTGAGGTGAACGCAGAATCGATCGTTGGTGCAACGCTGTCGAAGCTCGCACGCGAGGGCAAGTTCAAACCCAAGCAGGCGCAAAAGGCACTCGCGGAGCTCGGGCTCAATGTAGAGTCGGGCGATCCAGCCCACGCCTGATTTACAACATGACCTAGTTCATCGAGGGTTCCTGTGCGGAACCCTCGACCTTTCAGTAATTGTTTTTCCTGACGCATTGGAGACTCCGGCTTTGAGCAAGCAAGCGCCCCATGAAAATCCTCTGGTTCCTAATCAGAAGCTGCGGCAGATCTATACCGCGATGGTTGAGATGCAACTGCTGGACGAGCATGTCGCTACGCTTCAACACAGG
>DASRSR010000138.1:0-7291 GCA_035656355.1 Edaphobacter sp. | reverse complement strand
AAAAATGCGACATAGCTGTCAGGAGAAGCAGCCATGTCCTCTAGAAATGCTGCCGCGTCCTTCTTCGATTTATTCTCTCCGCTATCCGCAAGCTCGATCAGATAATGATTGAAGACTACGCCATACAGAACAAAGGGCTCTGCATCGACATCTATGTTGCCGATGAGTTCCGTGTATCTCTGTTCGGCCAACTGGGGAAAGCGCTGATGGAGCTCGGTGCTCAGCGATTCGTATGCGAGATTCACGTCTCCTCCTGTTTACTTAGGACGCTTGTGAGCTCGATTTCGACGCTTTCTCCTGTGCGCTTAATGATAAAGGTTGCGCGGAAAACAGCCGACTGTGGATTATACCGGACATGTGAAATTCAGGTTTGTATACATGAAAAATGCGCAAGCTAAAGGGCCTGCGCATCGGTGGGACTGGAAAGAAGGTTACTTCTTCGGCGTGGTCTGGGTTACGGGGTGGTGACCTGAGAGCACGGAATGATCGCCGCTGCTGCGCGAGAGCATCACGGTAAGAGTGATCGAGGTAATCATAAAGAGGACCGCAGACCATGCCGTCAATTTGGTCAGCAGGGTAGCGGCTCCACGCGGGCCAAAAGCCGTCTGTGAACCTTGACCGCCAAAAGCTCCTGCCAGGTCGGCTGAGCTGCCCTGTTGCAGCAGAATGATGCCGACAATAAAGAACGAAACGAGGACGTGAATAATAACAACGAAGTAGAGCATCGGAGAGTTACAACCTTCTCTTGAAGCCGAAATTTGTGGATTGGTGCGGAGGAGGGGACTTGAACCCCTATGCCTTGCGGCGCTAGCACCTCAAGCTAGTGCGTCTGCCAATTTCGCCACCTCCGCATTGATCTCTTGCGTCTGAGAGCGAGAGGTGCGGTAAGCAATCCGAAGCTTAGTATAGCACTCCGCGGACTGGAATAAAGCCGCGAAGTGCTTTTGATTTATGGTTCCTATTGCCGTTAGCGTTCCGCCAGCGGATTCAGGTCGCGACCAGCCAGATCATCCGGCGATACCTTCGGCTTGCGACGTTTCTTCACCGGTGGCGCGGAGCTTGGAGGCCGGTTTTTGCCATTGCTGTTCCTCCGTCTGCCGGAGATTTCAACCACACTGCGCATCCAATAATTTCCTTCTGAATCGACCTCGACTCCGTGGACCTCACGCTCGAATCCAGGGAAACGTTTGCCGAACTCTTCCATGGCCAGAATCAGCCGAATGACCGGGCTGTCGGCGCCGCCGAAGCGCTCGCCGGGCATACACATGGGAATGCCCGGAGGGTAGGGAACCAGCATGACCGCTCCAATACGCCCGGGCATATCGCGGAAGCGTGTCTTCTCAGTCTCGTTGCGCAAGATCTTCTGGTAGGTCTGGGCAGGCGTCAGCACGGGATCAAAGTCTTCGTCGCAGGCTTCTCCGACCAGACCGGCGAGATTCAGCTCCATCATGGCGGAGTTCATCTCGTCGCTCAGTTCTTTCAGCGTCACATTGCGATAGCGATTGGGATACTTGGCTACCAGCTCAGGAAGCGCCTCTTCCAGAGGAGCCTCATTGTCATACAGGCGCTTGAACTCGAAGAGGTTTTCGAGCAGGCTGCCCCACTTGCCCTTGGAGGTTCCAACAGAGAACAGTACCAGAACCGTATAGTCTCCGGTGCGAGCAATCTCGACGCGGCGACTGTCAAGGAACTCCGTAAGGATTGCAGCCGGAATACCCCACTCCGACGCCTTGCCCTGGGCATTCACGCCCGGCATCAGAATAGTGACCTTGGTGGGGTCAAGCATGCAGTATTCGTCGGCGATGTCTTCGCTCTGGAATCCATGCCAGTCTTCACCTGGCTTTAATGTCCAGCAGTGCGGATCGGTGGCGAGCAGCTCGTCCGGGGCCTCTTCAAAGACATGGACCTCGCCGGTGGCGCTGTTGGTGACCTGTTCCGGCTGGTAGAGGCGAAAGAACCAGCCGCCCCCGTTTTCCGCTGCACGCAGCCGATGGGCCACAGACGACATCGCCTTGCGGAAGGTAATGGCATCCTGAATCGTCTCATCCATCAGCGTGGGACCGGCAGGCTCATCCATCATCGCGGCGGCTACATCCAGGCTTGCAATCAGGGGATAAAACGGCGACGTGGTGCCGTGCATCATGAACGATTCATTGAAGAGGTCAAAGTCCAGCGGAGCACGCGGGCTGAGCTTGATGTGGACCATCGAACCCATGGAGAACGCTGCCAGCATCTTGTGCGTAGACTGCACGGAAAAGAGAGTAGGCCGATCGGGCATATCGTCCGGAACGCCCATCGCATAACGGCCGCGATATATATCGTGGAATTTTGCGTAGGCGTACCAGGCTTCATCGAAGTGGACACGAGGAACGGACTTCGAGAGTTCCGTTACGACACGATTGACGTCGTAGCAGAGGCCATCGTAAGTGGAGTTGGTAACGACCGCGTATGTCGGATTCTTGTTGGGGGTCCCTGTGCAGAGGGGGCTTTTGTCGATAAGGCCGCGGATAAACTCCTGACTGAAGCGCTTGATCGGGACAAGGCCAATCATGCCATAGCCATTGCGCGTCGGCTTCATATAAACAGGACGCGCTCCTGTAACGGTAAGCGAGTGGCAGATGGATTTGTGACAATTCGCATCGGCCAGAACGATGTCGTCCTGCGCAATGACGCCGTGGCCAATGATCTGGTTCGAGGTGGATGAGCCGCCCAGGACAAAAAAAGTCCAATCGGCGCCAAAGATGCGCGCTGCATTCCGCTCAGACTCTCCCGGAGGCCCAAGGTGGTCGAGCCAGGAGCCGAGCTGCGAGGTCGAGATGCCGAGGTCGGATCGAAGCAGGTTCTCACCAAAGAACTGCTGAAACTCCATGCCGACTGGATGCTTAAGGTAGGCCACGCCGCCCATATGGCCGGGGGCGTCCCACGAGTAAGCGCCCTGGTCGGTATATTTTTTCAGCTCGCGGAAATATGGAGGCAGAAGCTGCTCGTGATAACGCTCAACGGCGAAATCGACGCGGTTGGCGATAAAGGCTGGCGTATCGCCGAAGAGGTGAATATATTCGTGCACCTGCTTGACGACTTCGAGCGGCAGCTCGCTGACCAGTGTGCGATCGGCGATGAGAAAGATGGGAATCTTCTTATTGCGATGACGTACTGCGCGCAGAATCTTCAGAGCAGCGCGCTCATCAAACTGGTTCTCACCTTCGAGGTCCCAGTCCAGCAAAATGGCACTGTGTGATGGATCAGACGTTACAAGCGACAGGCCGTCTTCAGGTGTCGAGGTTCGCACGACCTCATACCCTTCCTGGCGGATGGCCTCGACGAGACGTTCCATGGCCCGGTCGGAGACGGAATCGGTGCCACCAACTTCACTTGCAATCAATAAAACCCAACGACCTTCGTTCATACACCTCTCACTTCTCCATTTATGTTACAGGGGATTTCTGATGGAAGTTCCCCCGCAAGAGAAGGAGTTTTTAGAGGCGCCGTTCAGTGGCAGGTGCAGTCGATGCAGCGATGCTCGGCACAGGTTCCACAGGTGAGGGCAAGCTGCTTTTTAAGGGCTTGGCGGGCACGATGGACGCGCACCGCAGCGTTCCCCGGAGTGATGCCGGCTGAGGCTGCAAAGCTATCGAGCGAATTCTCATTTAAATCGACGCTGCGGATAATTTCGCTGTACTGCGGCTTGAGGCTCGTCAGCACGCTTTCAATGCATCGGCAAACGATATTGTGCATCGATTCGTCGGGTTGGACCTCAGTGATAAGCTCTTTGGCCCATTGCTCCAGAGCGCGGTCTTCGGTGGCGCGTCGACGGTAGTGGTCAATAACTGCATTGCGCAGAATACGGTAAAACCAGGCGGTAGCGGACTCATCTTTCTGAAGGGTGGATGCCTTCTCGATGGCGCGAATATAGGCCGCCTGAATAATATCTTCGGCAACAGCATGTGAGCCGACGCGGTTCTCTACGAAACGCAGAAACTGCGTTCTCTGGTCGATCAGCCCGGCGATGGCTTCGGTTGGCATAGAGCTTTATTCCTTTGGCGTTGGAGGCGTGTAGAAACTCTTCACGCCTCCAACTGAATTGCAGCCAGGTTACTTAGATGAGATACAGTCGCAATCAGGACCACAGGGGCAGTCAGGCCCGCACGGACATACATAAGTGTTCATGGTCAATTCTCCTTTGCCGTTCCATTTCGGTTCAGCAATCGTAAAGACGCAGGAACGCGGCAAACCTTACAGTTTTTCTAGAAATGTCGCTTAAGGTCTGCGAAACGTTCCAGTTCCAGAAATTGGCTGCCTACAGGTGGAGAATCGATCCTTTCGCGTTCCAGGACCCAGGTAGAGTGATGCGGGATAAAAATGGCATTGAGTCCGGCGGCAAAAGCAGGATTGATGTCTGATTTCGGGCTATTGCCAATCATCCATGTTGTGCAGGCTTCGCAGCCGTGATGCTCCGACAGGCTGCGGTAGGCAGCGTGGTGCTTTTCGGGGAGCACTTCGACGGCACTGAAGTGCGTCGCTAAACCCGAGCGTTGGAGCTTACCTGTCTGCTCGTCCAGATTTCCCTTGGTCACCAGAATCAGACGATGACGCGTGGCCAACTCAGCCAGCGTCTCGTCTACGCCAGGCAGCAGCTCAATCTCCTGATCGACGATGGCCTGTGCAAAGCTGACGATCCGGTCCCGCTGCTCAGGAGTAATTGGCTGGCCTGAGAGCTGCTCGAAACAGGTCACAAGCGATTGGCGAAAGCTGTAGACGCCGTATCCACGTTCGGCGATAGTGGCCCGTTCAACATGATTGAGGTGCTCGCGAACCTCTTCGGCGCTGTAAGTATGGTGGTTCAGAAGTGAGATGAACGAAGCAATCGCGCGCTCGAAATAAATGTTGTTCTCCCACGGGGTATCGTCCGCATCAATAAGCAGCGTCTGAGGAGAATCTGTAAAGGGCATGATGCTTGATTATATCGAGGCGATTTTGCAGACAGCGCTTACAAGGCAGGGCCAACTAGAATGATGTGTAAGGAGCCTGCCTATGAAGCTCTTGCAACTCGTCCTGATCTGCGCCACGTTCGTTTGCTGCGCCGCTGCCCAGATTCCCCAACCTGCCGAATCAGTAAATGCGGACAATGCGAATGCAGTTCAGTCACCGCAGCATCAGGTGTTTCGCAATGCCCTGAGCGACTATCGACGGCATACTGCTGCAATCGCCCAAGGCTTTACATTTGACACCTTTCAGCCCACCCAACCCATTGGTCACTACAACTTTTACGAATTCAAAGCGCCGGGCTTCAGTTGGGGTAATGCCGGAGGATGGACCGTGCAGCATGGAATCTATGAGGAGGGCATTTTTAACACACGCGGTATCGGACAGATGTCCGTCTCTACATCAGTAAAACACGCGACCGGAGACTTCGCCGCGGAGTATGTCTATTCCTCAACGGATGGCGGTGCGACCGCGCAGTCTGATGAAGGCTTCACACTAGATACACGTGAAGGCGGCGAGACCGATAGCTGGTTCCATGGAAAGGTCGCTGCGGGCGCAACACCAGGAACAACATTGCTTCCCGTTACCTATACCGCTGGGCCGCATTCGGTGAAAGCGACAACCGATGGAGCTTTCATGCTCGACCTCTCGAAGGGAACAATCTCCGGCATCGTTACAGGTCCGGACAAGCTCGTTGAGGGGACATCGGTTCATACATTTCCGGTGTCGGTAAAGCTGCCTGTCTCTACCGGAATCGGAATTGTAAACACCAATATTCCTCGGATTAAAGAGGCGGACAAACCGGAAAGCATCGTCCTTTCGGGTGTACATCTGTTGCGTGGATCGTTTGTCGCTGGTAAAGCTTGCCTCGCCGGAGGATGGTACCCGGAACAGGTCGTGATTACCTCGGTGCGTCCTGCCAGCGGCGGGCAACAGGACGTTACTATCGTGCATAAAAATCCCAATGGACTGGATAAGAACAATCCAACATCGCTGTGGCAGGGCGGCCTTTGCGGACAATATCTCAGTCTCGATCGCAACCTGGCACGGAATGGTTTCCGCACCAGCTACGAAGTTGTTGGAGCAACTGATCCTGAGCACCTTGCCTATGTATGGAATGTAACGGGGAGCACAAAACAAAATGTTTTGAAGGTGTACTCCTCACCAGTTCTGCTTAGAAATCTGGTGAGGAAAAATGGTGTCGTAACGGCGAGTTTTACTTATGCAAACCAGCCCTTCATCTTCAATCATGCGCAGGATGTAGTAATTGCAGATGCAACCGATTCTTCGTTCAATGGGACAGTGCACCTACCGGAATATAAAGATGACTTGAACGTCGAGCTGAAATGGTCTCAGAGTGGGCCTGACAGCGCGGCTGCATCTGCAACGATCAATATGCCTACGGCGTATTACGGATTCCACCTTTATCCAGGCGCTGAAGTTTTGGGGCCACAGGTAGAAGGAGGGGTGCCGCTTGAGCCCAATTCGGTGGACTGGGCTGCCGGGGACACGATTGAAAATCCTCACAATCCCAGCTTTGCCATGAATGGCAGGATGACCGAACTGACACAGAATACGCTTAGTAGTGGCAACAACTCCAATGGGTTCAGGCGAGGATTTAGAGGGGCAGGAATCAGCGGAAATTATTATCCGTCGATATGGACGAATGATAATCCATGCTCGCTTTATGTTGGCTGCGGAGGGACGCTGGAGCCAATTCGATGGAACACCTATGGAGGGCCCTACTCTGTATTGACCAAACTTGGCAATGCTCCTCTCAATCAGGGCACGCTGTTTAATGTTGGATGCGATATACGAGGATGCGACCATAAAGCGCCGTATCGGTTATTTGAATTGCAGAATGGTTACATGCAGTACGATCCTGCCGATGGTACCTTTACCGTGCCGCACATGGCTGCTGCCTCGTTCAGGGCTAACGAGATCGACCTTAATGATCCAAAGTCGCCCGATCATGTACTCCGAATTACAAGTGCAAGCATCAGGGTAGCTATCGCTGCAGCAAGCGAAGGGAAACAGGGTAGTAATCAAGTGCCCGGCGATCCTGCTGCACAGATACCGGCCGAGGCTTCCATCGTGAACGGCCCCGCCAACGGAAATGGAAGCGCCTCCTGCGCCAAAGGATATACATGTACCGCAACCCGTGGGCGGATCACATTGATGGCCGCGGCTACAACTCACGCTGGTATCGTGGCCCAAGTCCGAACCCCGCTTGCCCCCGGTTCTATTTGTACAGCGGTGCAGAATGGCGGCTCACGCTTCTTCGGTATTGGAGGAGGGAAGGAGAGTG
>DASRSR010000137.1:0-51734 GCA_035656355.1 Edaphobacter sp. | reverse complement strand
AGGTTCAGGATATGGCTTCAATGGCAAAAAAACGGAGTTCTGCGCCGGATGCAGCGGGTCTCTTGTGCTCGTCTCCTCAACCAGATGGTCCTTTCCATCCACAACGTAATGCCAGGGACTTCCATGCCAGTGGTTATAACGGCTGAAGACCAGCAGTCCCGGTCCTTCGATGTCCAGCGCTACATTGAAATCGTCCGAAAGCTGATAAAGAAAATGAGAGGCATCGGCCCCTTCGTTGCCACCCCTCCGGTCATAGGTACTGCGCATATATGCACGCATCCCGATTCGCTGATTTGCCCAGTGGCTCCATTCCAGATAGGCATCAGTCCCCACAGGGATAGGTTCAGGTTCCTGAGAAGCATGTGACTTGGCAGCCCATGCCGAAGCAGAGGCAGTCAAAACCAGTGCCAGAATTCCAGAGCAAAATATTCCCCTGCGCATCAATCGGAAGCCCTCAATTCATCCCCTGTAACTATTTCCTCTCAGGTGTAGCTTTCTTTGTTTGTCATTCCCGAAGAGAATCTGCGTTTTCCTTGAATCACCAAAACTGCATCTGGAGGGAACCGCTCTAGCTTATCCGCAAATGCACCTCATCTCGATTGATGGTCCAGCGGGCTGGAATAGAGAATCTCGCCACTTTCTGCATCTGCCTTTCCCCTTTCCCAGCCACAAAAGAACGTCATCTCGACCGAAGGACCACAAGGCCGTAGCGGAGAGATCCTGTATTTTTTGAACTTGTCATCCTACAAACCTTTATTTATCAAAAGTTTATACTTGAAGTACAGGGGAGGGCACCTTCAATAAAGAAGACCCAGCGACTTCGCTGGGCCTTGCTTCGTACAGCATTTCCAGATAACTAGAAGTGGTAAGCGATACCGATGGCGGGCGACGATACGACTTCATAGCGATTGGTCTTGAAGAGGTCGCCCGACAGCTTGAAGTCCGGTGTCTTGACCAGGAAGCCGCGATACTCCACTCGAATATCGAAGCTCGGGCTAATCTCATACGCCAGACCTCCGCCAAACAGAGCGCCAATATTTGTATTCTGCTTCGCGTCAATCTGATAGGTTCCATTGTCCTTCAGCGGATGGAAGACCATGGCCCCGATTCCGGCCTCGGCAAACGGATTGAAGTTGCCGTAGTTCCGTGTATACACATAAGCCAGACTGAACTCGTGCTGCAGGGTATGAATTCCGCCCTGGGCCTTTCCGAAGACCCTGTACTTCTGCGTATTCTGCGCGTAACCATAGTTCGCTTCCAGGGCGCTACGCGGAGTCAACATATAACGATAGCTGGCCAGAAGCCCTATCGTTGTCGTGGTGTTCTTTTGAACTGCATTCCCGTGGACTTCAGGGGCAAAGTTTCCTGTGGCACTGATGCTCACATCCTGCCGGCTTTCCTGTGCATATCCGGCAACTGCCGTCAGCATCAGCGCGGCCAGCAACAATATCGTTTTCTTCATGCTTCGCGTGGTCCCTTCAGATTCGTCCAATGACCCCTTTACCGCTGCCCTGGGCCACCCTCAGGCAGCGCATTGCAAATTCGCGGAACACCATGGTCACTATTCACTCATTGTAACCGCACATCGGCCATGCCGCAGGAGCAAAAAACAAAACGGGCCAGAGGAACGGTACTTCTCCTCCAGCCCGCTTTTACCAGAACATCTTTCTATTGCTGCGGCGGTGGTGGTGGCGGCGCTCCGGCTCCTCCATGACGCCCTTGGCGACGTGCCTGCATCTTCGCCTGCATCGCATCGAATTTGGTCTTTTGTTCGTCATTCAGTACGTTGCGAATCTTGTCCTGCGAGGCTTGATGAATCTCCATCATCTTGCTCCGCTTGTCCGCCCGCGACGTCGTCGTGTCCTGTCGCAGTGCCTTCATCTGAGTCATCGTATCGGCATCGATCGCCTTAATCTGGCTCACCTGATCGGGCGATAGATTCAACTGCTTGGTCATCATCTGCAGGTGACGTTCGCCCATCCCACGATGTCCCATCGGCGGAGTCGCATTGCCCTGCTGTTGTGACGGCGGTGGAGGCGGTGCGCTTGTCTCCTGCGCAACCAGCGCGGGAGCTGCGCTCAGGCTTACCGTACAGATCGCCAGAGCGGCCATCCGCAGCATTGGGTTTTGAAATATCTTCGTCTTCATCGAGTACCTCTCTCAGTTGCATCCACCGGAGAGGTCTTCTCCGGCGCGTCGGTCTACCTGATACAAACGCGCCTCGCCAGAAAAGGTTTCGGCATTAAGGGCACGGGTTTAGCGGTGCGTAAAGATCTAGCCAACAATTCGGCATCAGAATAAGTTTTCGTTTTGAAAGGGCGTGGCTTCAGCCACGCCGTAAAACCCATCCTGAACCGGGCTTTAGCCCCTGAGGGAACTACATGCCGCGTTCCGGTTGAAAACAATACGGATCGCCATGCTTTGCCGCATAAGCTTCCACTACTTTTAGAAAGGCAAGAGCAGCATGAGACAAACTCGCCTGTCTGCGGTAGACAAGCCGCAGCTTGCGCTCAATCTGCAACTCCGGAATCTTCACCCGCACCAGCGACCCGCTCTCCAGCTCAGTCCGCACCGTCAGGCCCGGAACCAGCGCCACGCCGTTGCCCATCTCGACGAAGCGCTTGATCGCATCAAGCGAAGGTAGCTCGACACCCATATGCAGGATCGTCTTATACCGCTTGAACGTCTGAATTACCTTCTGCCGCTGTGGCGATGAAATATTGTGCGCAATAAAATTTTGCGTTCCCAACTGGCGAATCGAGACTGTTCCCGACTGCGCCAGCGGATGTCGAGGATTGACCACAAACACCAACTCGTCGCAATAAACCACCATCGACTTAATCTGCGCGTCGTCGGGCCGGAACGACAACACGCCCAGCTCGACCGAGTGCATCAGTACCTCGTCTGGAATCCGGCTCGCCAGCGAGCGCTGCACCGCCAGCTTAATGCGCGGATTTTGCCGCCGGAACTCATCCAGCAGAGGCAGTAGATAAAGACACGTGTATTCGTTCGCCGCCAGATTCAGCCGCCCTCGATGCAGCGACCGCAGCTCCGTCAGAGCGCCTTCAGCCTCGCCACGCAGATTCAGCAGTTTGGCCGCATACTCGCGCAGCACCTCACCTGCATCCGTCAATGTTCCGTCACGAGACGAGCGCTCAAACAGTACCTCGCCCAGCTCACTCTCAAGCTTGGCAATCGCCTGGCTCACCGCTGGCTGCGTGCGGTGCAGCCGCGCAGCCGCGCGGGAGAAGCTGCGCTCCTCTGCCACTGCCAGAAACGTCTCCATCTGCACCAGATCCATACCATCTGCTCCGCGATATAAAGGGAATTACTTTCACCGAATACTTCAATTAGAATTGGTGATATATGTGGAAGTCATCATAAGCCTGCATTATGATGAAGTCCAGATCGGGAGTGCCAGGTGCCTATGGTTGATCCAAACAAAATCATCTTTTTCGACACTACCCTGCGCGACGGCGAACAGTCGCCCGGCTGCACCATGCATCACGACGAGAAGCTGCGCATGGCGCGTCAGCTCGCCGAGCTAGGCGTGGACGTCCTTGAGGCTGGCTTTGCTATCGCCTCCGAAGGCGATTTCAATGCCGTTCAGGCAATCGCGCGCGAGATCAAAGGCCCCACCATTGCTTCGCTCTCCCGCTGTAAACGCGAGGACATCGAAGCTGCGGGACGCGCCCTTGAGCCCGCAGTCAGCAGGCGCATTCACCTCTTCCTCGCCTCTTCTGATCTGCACCTTGAATACAAGCTCCGCATCAGCCGCGAGCAGGCCCTCGATCAAGCCGTAGAAGCCGTTCGTCTGGCGCGCACCTTCACCGATGACGTCGAGTTCTCCACCGAAGATGGAACCCGCACCGATCCCGAGTTCCTGATCAAGATCATCACCGTGGCCGTTCAGGCCGGTGCAACCACCATCAATATTCCCGACACCGTCGGCTACACCACGCCAAACGAGTACGCCAATATCTTCCGTACCGTAAAAGCCCGCGTTCCCGGCATCGAGAACGTTGTTCTCTCCACGCACTGTCACGACGATCTCGGCATGGCAGTTGCCAACTCACTGGCCGGAATTCAGGGCGGAGCGCGCCAGGTAGAGTGCGCGATGAACGGTATTGGCGAGCGTGCCGGTAACGCTGCTCTGGAAGAGATTGCCGCTGCGCTGATGGTTCGGCACGATCAGTATCCCTTTACCAACAACATCAAGATGGAGTTGCTCTACCCGACCAGCCAGATGCTCTCCGAGTGCATTAGCTTTGGCGCCGCGCCGAATAAGGCTGTCGTCGGAGCCAATGCCTTCGCGCACGAGTCTGGTATCCATCAGCACGGAATGTTGGCCAATCCGCTGACCTACGAGATTATGACGCCGAAATCAGTCGGTGTAGACCATACCAATCTTGTGCTGGGCAAACACTCCGGACGTCGCGCTCTGGCCGATCGTTTTGAGAAGCTTGGACACTCGCTGACACATCAACAGCTTGATGAGGTCTACCACCGCTTCACCGAACTGGCCGACCGCAAGAAGAACATCTACGACCAGGACCTGCTTGGACTGCTCACGCACGAAAAGTCCGCTGTCACCCTGCATTAGTCGTAACTGAAGTTTAAGGGCACGGCTTCAGCCGTGCCAAAAGTATCTCGAATAGAGTGGGGCTTTAGCCCCTGAGGTAACAAAAATATGCGCCTGAAGATCGCAGTCCTCGCCGGCGACGGCATTGGCCCAGAAGTTACCCACGAAGCCACCAGCATTCTGCGCGCTGTCGCAGAGTTCGGCGGCCACGACTTTACCTTCGTCGAAGGTCTGATCGGTGGGACCGCCATCACCCAGACCGGGTCGCCCTTGCCAACCGCTACGCTCGACGCCGCACTCGACTCCGACGCCGTTCTGCTGGGCGCGGTCGGCGATAACAAGTTCAATGCGCTTCCGCCGGACAAGCGCCCCGAAGCAGGCCTATTACAGATTCGCCAGGCGCTTGGCGGCTTCGCCAATCTGCGGCCTTCGGTCGCCTACAAGGCGCTCAGCGGAAGCTCACCGCTTCGCCCCGAGGTCATCGAGAACGCCGACATCCTCTTCGTACGCGAGCTGCTTGGCGGCCTTTACTTCGGTGCACCGCGCTGGTGGAACAAAGAGACGAACGAAGCCATTAACACCATGCGCTACACCCGCGACGAGGTCGTCCGCGTAGCCCGCATCGCATTTGAACTTGCCGCCAGGCGCCGCAAGAAAGTCACCTCCGTCGATAAGGCCAATGTGCTTGAGGTCTCTCAGCTCTGGCGCGCCACTGTTACTGAAGTCGCCAAAGACTATCCCGACGTTACGCTCGAGCATCAGCTCGTCGATTCCATGGCGATGCACATCATGAATATTCCGCGTAACTTCGACGTTGTGCTCACCGAGAATCTGTTCGGAGACATCCTTTCCGACGAGGCCGGAGTCATCACTGGCTCGCTCGGCATGCTGCCTTCGGCCACCATCGGCGGCGCGGTTAATTTATATGAGCCTGTACACGGCAGCGCTCCGGACATCGCCGGAACTGGCAAGGCCAATCCGCTGGGCGCAATTCTCACTGCCGCAATGATTCTTCGCCACTCCGCCAATCTGGAGCAGGATGCCGCTGCGGTAGAACAGGCCGTCCACAAGGTTCTCGACGAAGGCTACCGCACCGCCGACATTGCGCGTGGCGGGCAGTCCGTCACAACGCACGAGATGGGCAAACGAGTTCACCAGGCGCTGGCCGAATCGATCGACCGCCGCCAGTCCATGCACGCTGTCTAAGCGCGCGATCTGTTTCTTGTTGTTGCCTGCGCTTCTGGGTACGCCAAGGCTTCAGCCTTGGCTCTAAAAGCCAGCAATATTGGGGCTTTAGCCCTTGGGGTATCACAACCAAAATGCGCCGCTCTCTCCAACTCGCCGCAATCTTTCTTCTCCTTACAGGAACGATCGCTGCGCGTGCGGACCTCTTCCACCACAAGGACAAGCGGCCGAAGACAAATATAGAGTGGCTCTGGCAGTATGCTCCACCGCCGGCGGATGGACGCGAGAATGCGCTGGTCCTCGATCCTCACTTCCGGCCCTTTTTGGCACAGTATCTGACTGCTCCCCAGACATTCTGGGGACTGCCGGGAACACAGCACAAATCGCTTGCCGAAACCGCGCTCGATTTCCTCTCCGTTCCCGGCAAAGTGATTGCCGACAACGACCGTTATCTCACCATCACCGGCTGCGTCTTCCGCTTCTGTCCCGATCGCGGGCTGCTCTGGGTTGATGCAGGCCTCAAAGAACCGCTGGTCATCTTTGCGGCAATTAATTGGATTCAGCAGGACAAGACGCCAGACCAGCCTGGCGCGCAGTACACGATGTGGGTCTTCAGCAACCGTGCCCTTGACCCCGACCATATTCCCGCTGCGCTGACGCACAGCATCGCGCGCTGGACTGCCGAGCCGCCGCTTGGCAGCAAGATATTGCAAACCATCTCTGCCGCAATCCTTGTAGATCCCGATGGAAAGCCGCACGAGATTAAACCGGCATCCATCGGCGCCAACACGATTGTGCCACAATCTGGAGTCGCATCGCCAATAGGAGTAAAGACACAATCATGAGCACGACACCCCAATCATCACCCAAGACGTTGTTTGAAAAAGTCTGGGAGCAGCACCTGGTCGCAGAACCGGAGGGCGAACCCTCCATCCTCTATATCGACCTGCACCTGGTCCACGAGGTCACCTCGCCGCAAGCCTTCGATGGTCTGCGCATGGCTGGTCGCAAGCTGCGCCGCCCGGACCGCACTATCGCTACCGTTGACCACAACGTCCCAACCACCAGCGCCTACGACCGCCTGCACATCGTCGATCAGATCTCCGCTAATCAGGTGAATGCGTTGCGCAAAAACTGCGCCGAGTTCGGCATCGAGTTCTTCGACGTGCAGGACTCCTCGCAGGGCATCGTTCATATGATCGGGCCGGAGCTGGGCGCGACTAAACCGGGCATGACCATCGTCTGCGGCGACTCGCACACCTCAACTCACGGAGCCTTCGGCGCGCTCGCCTTCGGCATCGGCACCAGCGAGGTCGAGCACGTCATGGCCACGCAGACGCTGCCGCAATCGAAACCGAAGAGCTTCCGCATCACCGTCGATGGCGAGCTTCCCTTCGGCGTCACCGCAAAGGACATCATCCTCGACATCATCGGCCGCATCGGCACCGACGGAGCCACTGGCCACGTTATCGAGTACGCCGGTTCGGCCATCCGTGCACTTTCCATGGAAGGTCGCATGACCATCTGCAACATGAGCATTGAAGCAGGTGCGCGCGCTGGCATGATCGCTCCCGACGAAACCACGTTCGCCTATCTCAAAGGCCGTCACTTTTCGCCCACCGGCGCGGCATGGGACGAGGCGGTCGCGCACTGGCGCACGCTGCCCACCGACGAAGGCGCGAAGTTCGACCGCGAGCTGCACATCGACGCCGCAACCATTACGCCCACTGTCTCCTGGGGAACAAGCCCGGGCATGGTCACCTCCATTGAAGGCAAGGTTCCATCCGTGAATGATGCGCAGACAGAGGCCGATAAAAAGTCCTACGCCCGCGCGCTCGAATACATGGACCTCAAACCCGGTACGCCGATTGCAGACATCAAAATCGACACCGTCTTCCTTGGCTCCTGCACCAATGGCCGCATCGAAGACCTGCGCGCCGCCGCCAAAGTGGTCAAAGGCCATCACGTTGCAACGAAAGTTCGCGCAATGGTCGTCCCCGGATCGCAGGCGGTCAAGCATCAGGCAGAAGAAGAAGGACTCGCTGAAATCTTCAAGTCCGCCGGCTTCGAGTGGCGCGAACCAGGCTGCAGCATGTGCCTGGGGATGAACCCCGACATTTTGCAACCCGGCGAACGCTGCGCCTCCACCAGCAACCGCAACTTCGAAGGCCGCCAGGGCCGCGGAGGCCGCACGCATCTCGTCAGCCCCGAGATGGCCGCCGCCGCCGCCATCACCGGCCATTTCACCGACATTCGCAAATGGAAATCCGACGAATAATTTTTAGTTGTCGTCCTTCCGTCACAGGCGGGAGGACCCGCTTTGCCAGCAACTAGCAACCAACAACTAGCAACTGCTCCGAAGGAGCCCGAAAATGGAACCAATCAACATCCTCACCTCGAAAGCCGTTCCGCTGCCGCTACCCAACATCGACACGGACCAGATCATCCCGAAGCAGTTCCTCAAGCGCATCGAGCGCACCGGCTACGGCGAGTTCCTTTTCTTCGACTGGCGTTACGATCTCGACACGCCCGACCACGTCGAAGAACGCAAGGACTTCGTTCTCAACAAGCCCGAGTACAAAGGCGCAAAGATCCTCATCGCTGAAAAGAACTTCGGTTGCGGCAGCTCGCGCGAGCATGCCGCCTGGGCTATCCAGCAGTACGGATTCCGCGCCGTGATCGCGCCAACCTTCGCCGACATTTTCTTCTCGAACGCAGGCAAGAACGGCATCGTCCTCGCCCGCCTCACCGAAGAAGAAGTGCAAACTCTGCTTGACCGCTGCACCAAGAACCCAGAGCACAAGCTCACCATTAACCTCGAAGCCCAGACCGTCACCGACGACCAGGGTTTCAAAGCCCACTTCGATATCGACCCATTCCGCAAATATTGCCTGCTGAATGGTCTCGACGATATCGGCCTGACGCTGCGCCACACTGCCGAACTCGACAAATTTGAATCGCAACATGACAAGGACTTCTGGTCCAAGCCAAAGGTGGACGAGGCCGCCTAACTGAAGTTCGGCTCGATGTGTTTTGGGCCGAGAAATCAGAGCGCCAAAGGCGCGATTTATACCAGCCTAGGGCGAAGCCCTAGGTAAGCAAACAATAAACCCTGGAGGGCTGAAGGCCCGACTCATAACGAGAGCAGGAAAGAGAGCAAAGTGAGCAATCAAGTCGATCCCAAGCAGCACTCGAAAGTTCTAACCGAAGGCCCGCACCGCGCCGCTGCCCGCGCCATGCTGCGCGGCGTAGGCTTCAGCAAAGAAGACCTGCACAAGCCCATCATCGGCATCGCCAACACCTGGACCGAGATCGGCCCCTGCAACTTCCATCTCCGCGACATCGCCGAAGCGGTCAAGCAGGGCATCCGCGAAGCCGGTGGCACGCCCATGGAGTTCAATACCGTCACCATCTCCGACGGCATCACCATGGGTACCGAAGGCATGAAGGCGTCGCTGATCTCGCGCGAGGTCATCGCCGACTCCATCGAGCTGGTCGCCCGCGGCAACAGCTTCGACGGACTGGTCTGCATCGCCGGCTGCGACAAGAATATGCCCGGAGCCATCATGGCCCTCGCACGCCTCGACATCCCCGGCCTCATGCTCTACGGCGGCTCCATCGCGCCCGGCCACCTCCACGTCGATGCGGCAGGCAAGCCGCTCTCCGGCAACGTCCCCGAGGCCGGTGCCACAAACAATGGCAGTAAAGAGATCGACATCACCATCCAGCAGGTGTTCGAAGCCATCGGCTCGCACGCCGCCGGCAAGATTAGCGACGCGCAACTCGAAGCCGTCGAAGCCGCAGCCTGCCCCGGCCCCGGAGCCTGCGGCGGCCAGTTCACCGCCAACACCATGGCCATGTCGGGCGAGTTCCTCGGCATCTCGCCCATCCAGATCACCGGCGTCCCCGCCATGTCTGCGGAGAAGCACGCAGCTTCGCGCGAAGCCGGCCGCATCGTCATGGAGCTTGTCCGCTCCGGCCTCAAACCTTCGCAGATCATCACGCGTCAGTCGTTTGAAGACGCCATTGCCGCAGTCTGCGCCTCGGGTGGCTCGACCAATGCCGTGCTGCACCTTATCGCCATTGCCAACGAGTTGAAGATTCCGCTCACCGTCGACGACTTCGACCAGATCAGCGAGCGCACGCCTTTCATCTGCGATCTCCAGCCCGGTGGCAAGTACGTTGCCAAAGACTACCAGGATGCAGGCGGCTCGCGCCTTCTTGCGAAACGCCTGCTCGATAAAGGACTGCTCCACGGCAGCACGCCGACCGTCACCGGCAAAACGCTGCGCGAAGAAGCCACCACAGCCCAGGAAACACCCGGCCAGGTCATCATACGGTCCTGGGAGAATCCGCTGAAGCCGACCGGCGGTCTCGTCATCCTCAAGGGCAATCTTGCGCCTGAGGGCTGCGTCGTCAAAGTCGCAGGCCACGAGCGGCTGAATCACTCCGGTCCAGCGCGCGTCTTCAACAGTGAAGATGCCGCCTTCGAAGCCGTCGAACACGGCAAGATCAACCCGTCCGATGTCATCGTCATCCGCTACGAAGGCCCGCGCGGAGGCCCCGGCATGCGCGAGATGCTCGCCGTCACCGCTGCCATCAAGGGCATTCCAGAGCTATCCGAAACCGTCGCTCTATTAACTGACGGCCGCTTCAGCGGAGCAACCCGCGGCCTGATGGCCGGCCACGTCGCCCCCGAAGCGCAACTCGGCGGCCCCATCGCCGCCGTCCACGAAGGCGACACCATCACCTTCGACATCCCGAACCGCGAGCTTCGTCTCGAAGTCTCGGCCGAAGAGATCGCCAAACGACTCAAAGCAGTCAAGCAGCCAGAACCCCGCTTCAAACGCGGAGTCTTCGCCAAGTATTGCAACACCGTCAGCGGCGCAAGCCAAGGAGCCGTTACAACGTAGTCAACCGGTTCACCACCAGCCCGCAATTTATGTCATTGGAATACGGGCTGGTGAAATCATCCGGACACTAAGCGCCAACGGCGCGACGACATAATAGCCTAGGCCAAAGGCCTAGGGGGAAGGCAAACCAAGCAGGAGGGCTGAAGGCCCGACACATTACAGACGTCTAATCCCACACGTACCGGTCATCGAACTCGATATGATACTTCTCGAAAAACGCGCGCATCTCGTCCTGAAAACTCCGCTTACGGTGATGGATATTCTGCTGGTCGATGTATCGAACCACCGCATCCATATCCGCAGGGCTGACGGAGAAAAGGCCGTATCCGCGCTGCCACGCGAACGTGCGGATGCCCTGCTGTTTCATCCACGCGGAGGAACTCGTTTTGATCTCCGAAACGACTTTCGCCGCCGTCTTGGTTGTGGCCAGTCTCATAGCAATATGGACATGATCTGCGATACCGCCCACCCGGAAGCAATCGCAATCCAGTCCGCGCACAGTCCCGGCGAGATAGGCATGAAGAGCGGGAAGGATGTCATCGTTGATAAATGCAATGCGGTTTTTCGTGCTGAAGATGATGTGGATCAGATTGAAGCTCAACGTCTGAGGCATGGCAGCGATTATATGTCGGGCCTTCAGCCCTCCAGCACATTAGCCAACAAGAACCTGGGCCTGCGGCCCAGGCTAATATGTCGCCGGACCTTCGGCCCTCGCAGCATTTCCGAATCAAGAACACAAGATTACGCCAAAAGTCGTTAGAAGAGTCGTTACACAACATCATTTGATCTAGCGTATTCCGCTTGCAAGCGCCGAAGGCGCGACACATAACAGCCTAGGCCGAAGGCCTAGGGGAACGTTCAACCAAACACGAAAGGGCTGAAGGCCCGAAACATCCACGAGGTAAAGACAATGGCAAATAAAAATCAGCACCCCACCTTAACCGGAGCCGAAATCGTCTGGGCCACGCTGGCCGGCGAAGGCGTCGACAAGGTCTTCGGCTATCCCGGCGGAGCCATCCTGCCTGTCTACGATGCCCTGCGCAAGTTCCCCGGCATTCACCACGTTCTGGTGCGCCACGAGCAGGGCGCCTCGCACATGGCCGACGGCTACGCTCGCGCCTCGGGCAAGGTCGGCGTCTGCATGGCCACCAGCGGACCGGGCGCGACCAATCTGGTCACCGGCATCGCCACCGCCATGCTCGACAGCATTCCCATGGTCGCCATCACCGGGCAAGTCTCCAGTAAGGTCCTTGGCTCCGACGCCTTTCAAGAGGTGGACATCACCGCCATCACTATGCCCATTACCAAGCACAATTGGCTGGTGACCCGCGCCGAAGACATCGCGCCCACGCTGCGCGCCGCCTTCCAGATTGCGCAGACCGGCCGACCTGGCCCCGTGCTAGTCGACATTACCAAGGACGCGCAACAGGCCACCGCAACTTTCGACTTCGACGCCGCCGCGCCAGCGCCACACCGTCCGCATCCCATGCTTCGTGCTGAAAGCTCCTCGATCAAGCAAGCTATCGAGTTGATTCAATCAGCCAAGCGTCCGGTCATCCTCGCGGGTCACGGCATTACCCACTCCGGCGCAGAGGCCGAAGTACTGGCCTTCGCCGAGCGCCAGCAGATTCCCGTTGCCAGCACGCTGCTTGGCCTTGGAGCATTCCCAACGCACCATCCTCTGTCGCTGGGCATGATGGGCATGCATGGCGAGTCGTGGGTGAACAACGCGATTCAGCAGGCCGACCTTCTGCTGGCCTTCGGCATGCGGTTCGACGACCGCGTTACCGGCAACCTCGCCAGCTATGCGCCGAATGCAAAGAAGATCCACATCGAGATCGACCCCAGCGAGATCAACAAGAACGTGAAGGTGGACGTGGCCCTGATTGGCGACCTGCGCCAGACGCTCAGCCTGCTGCTTCCGCTGCTGCCGAAAAAATCCGACACCACTTGGATCAAAGCCGTGAACGCCATGAAGGGCGACGCCGCCGTGCGCGACATTATCAACC
Organism: Edaphobacter sp.; assembly: GCA_035656355.1. GTDB lineage: Bacteria > Acidobacteriota > Terriglobia > Terriglobales > Acidobacteriaceae > Edaphobacter. The sequence continues at coordinate 39,045 of DASRSR010000137.1, read as the reverse complement.
TGCCCGACAATGGCCACCTCTACGCCGCGCACGTCATTAACGACATCTGGCGCGAGGCCCAGGCTGCCGGTCGTACCGACCAGACCATCATCGTCACCGACGTAGGCCAACACCAGATGTGGGAGGCGCAGTACTACAAGCACGATGTGCCGCGCACGCTCATCACCTCCGGAGGCCTGGGAACCATGGGCTTCGCTCTGCCAGCCGCTATCGGCGCAAAGGTGGCCTGCCCTGAAAAGGACGTCTGGGTCATCGTAGGAGATGGTGGCTTTCAGATGACCGCTGCCGAGCTTTCGACCATCGTGCAGGAGAAGCTCCCGATCAATATCGCGGTTATCAACAACGGCTTTCTTGGCATGGTGCGCCAGTGGCAGGAGGCCTTCTATGAGAAGAACTACGCCGCCAGCCCCATCCTCTCGCCCGACTTCGTTGCGCTTGCCGCCGCACATGGCATCGAAGGCGCAACCATCAGCCAGCGCAAGGATGTAATCCCAACAGTTACAAAAGCGCGCACCAGCGGCAAGCCCTTCCTCATCAACTTCCACGTAGAGAAAGAAGATGGCGTCTATCCGATGATCGCTCCCGGGGCAGCGCTGCATGAGATGGTCCGAAGGCCACAGAAAGACCCGCTGCTGGAAACGGCGGAGGACGAATAGCCTGTTAGAGCTATGACAATCAGCAAGTCACAACTCGGCTGGAGCGCCCTTATCGGAATAGTTTCCGTCGCGGCGCTTGCGGGAATTGCCTCGATAGATCGATTGGATAGCTTTGGAATCGTTTTGTTGCCTGGCGCGCTTGCAGCTGCCGTTTTCTTTCCTCAGGGCATCGAGTCGGATCACGGTATGGCATTTCTCGTTCTCGCAGCAATTTTCGACGTTGTTCTGTTCGTCGCAATTGCCTTATTTGTTTTCCGAATGCGCGGCAAAATATTGTCTCGCCACTAAAGAATTTCATGAAAAGGACTCTCACGATTTCGATCGAGCACTTGAGCGCCAAAGGCGCGCCTCATACCAGCCTAGGGCGAAGCCCTAGGTACACGATCCCAATAAGACCCCGGGAGGGCTGAAGGCCCGACTCATAGATGCCTAACTAATCCCAAACGTATCGCTCATCAAACTCGATACCATACCGCTTCAGAAATGCACGCAACTCATCCTGAAACGAACGCTTACGATGATGATCTTCCTGACCAGCGATGTACTCGACCAACGCGCCAATATCCGTGGGACTCACGGAAAATGCCGCGTAACCATGCTGCCAGGCAAAACCTTTCACGCCCTGGGTCTTGATCCATTGCGACGAAACGGTCTTCAAATGCTTCACCAAATCCGCAACGTTCGTCGTTCGCGACAAGCGAACCGCAAGATGAACGTGGTCCGCAACGCCTCCCACGCGGAAACATTCGCACCCGGCATCGCGGGCAACTGTAGCAAGATACGCATGAAGCGCCGGACGCACCTCATCGTTGATAAATGGCCTGCGATCCTTTGTGCTAAAGATCAGATGAACCAGAATAAAGGCGAGCGATTGTGGCATTCGCAGGATTATAAATCGGGCCTTCAGCCCTCCGGTTCATGGCCACATCGTACCTGGGGTTTCACCCCAGGCTGGTATAAAGCCGCGCCGTTGGCGCTCGTCTGTGGCAAGTCGATTTTATTGCCATTGCCAGAACTTAATGCCGGTTCGAGCCTGTGCCGATTGCGGTCTCGGCTACTCAAGGGCCGAAGGTCCGACTCATACCAGCCTGGGTCAACGCCCCAGGATATTGGTCGTCGGAATATAGGAGGGCTGAAAGCCCGACTCATCCTATTGATGGCCAGCCCCATCATGATTTGTGCATTCTCAATCGCTGGACGCGCTCAAACGACGCATCTTGCACCGGCGGCATCACACGCCCAACACGCGCAGCACCCTGCGAAATCCTCAGAACCCATCGTCAGAATCCGCATCATCAACGCCAAGACCAACAAACCCGTTACCGACGAGTGGTTAAATGTCGCGCTCAAAGTGGACCAGGTCAGCCCGGTCACGATGCCCACCGATAAGCACGGCATCATCGAGGTGAAGACAGGCGACGCAACCGTCATCCGCATTCTCTCGAACCTGTATGCCGATTGCCGCTCGCGTGGCGAGCTTTACACCAACTACTCCATCGCAGAGATTCATTCAAAAGGCATCGCCACCGGAAACCTTTGCAGCAGCGCGCGAGCCAGCGCCAAACCGGGCGAGCTTATCCTGTACGAGATTCCCAAAACGGATATTCCCAAATATCCCAAACCACCAGTCAGCTATCTGCCCCACTCAGACGAGTATCCACACTGAAAGGCCTTTATGCTCCATACCTTTGTAGCCCTTGTTGAAGATAAACCCGGCGTTCTCACTCGCGTCGCATCACTCTTTCGCCGCCTCAACATCAACATCGTCTCGCTGACCGTAGGCGAGAGCGAGCGGCCCGACACCTCGCGCATGACAATTGTCTGCGAGGCACCGGAGCACGCCGCCGACCGCATTCGCGCCTCGCTCTACAAGCTTGAGATTACCGTGGACGTCGATGAGGTCGGCCGCAGCGAAGCCGTCATCCGCGAGCTTTGCCTCATCAAGGTCTCCGCGGGACCGCGTGAGCCAAACGGTCTCTCATCTCGCTCGCAGATCTTCGAGCTGGCCAACGTCTTTCGCGCCCGCGTCGTCGATCTCGCGCCGGAGTCCATCATGCTGGAGATGACAGGCAGCTCTTCGAAGATCGAAGGTCTGCTGCAGGTGCTGCGCGAGAGCGGCTACACCATTCTTGAGGTCTCGCGTACCGGCCGCATGGCCATGCGCCGAGGCCACCATACCAGCCGCGTCCTGAAAGCCCTCGGCACCAACAACCACGCCGAGCCTGCATCATCCACGAAGCCCACAACCGACATGCTGCCCAGCCAGTTTGACAATCACGAAGCCTGAGCGATGCCACACTCCATAGATAACGAGGTAGTCGGTCAGAACACGTGGGATCAACGGCGAACGATGCTCGAAGGCGTCGTCCTGGGAGCCATCTATGGCATTCTTCTCCGCCGTGCAGTCCATTTCAACTGGAGCAGCCCCAGTCCCAACACCTTCGCCGTGATGACCGCTACCTTTATCTTCGGGAGCCCGGTTGTGATTGGCATACTCACCATTCGCCGCGCTGAAGCACACAGCCCCATCCGAGTCTGGCAGTGGATACTGCTGCCCTGGATCTCTGTCGGCCTCATGCTCGTAACTTTATGGCTCTTCGTTATCGAAGGCACCATTTGCGTCGTCATGGCGGCACCAATCGCACTTGTCTGCGCAAGCATAGGAGGCGTGATTGGAGGCATCTGGGGACGTCTCCATAAACCCTCCAACCGCATCCTCACCTGCATTGCCGTTCTCCCCCTCATATTTGCCCCCCTTGAAGCCCGCGTGACCGCACCACCTTCCACCCGCACCGTTGCAAGCGAAATCCTCATCCACGCACCCGCTGCAACCATCTGGCAGAACATCGAGCGTGTCCCGGCCATCGCACCCTCTGAATTGCGCTCGACCTGGACCTATCGCATCGGCTTCCCTCGCCCCATAGAAGCCACTCTCTCCTACGAAGGTGTTGGCGGTGTCCGTCATGCCAGCTTCGAGCGGGGATTGCTCTTTATTGAAACCATCACCGCGTGGGAGCCGCAGCACCGCATTGCTTTCAGCATCAAAGCTGACTCAGCTCACATCCCCACTACGACGCTCGATGAGCACGTCACCATAGGCGGCCGCTACTTCGATGTACTTAATGGTGAATACACTCTAGAACCTCTCGCAAACGGCGACACGATGCTGCACCTCGTCAGTCATCAACGCCTCTCCACCGACTTCAACGACTATGCGGGTCTTTGGACCGATGCCGTGATGCAAAACATCCAAAACAATATCCTCATCGTCATCAAACATCGCTGTGAAGCGCGTAAACTCTAAATACCACCTAAAAAGGAAAGTTGAATCATGGCAAAGGCATACCACGATCAAGACGCAGACCTCTCTCTTATCCAGGCGAAGAAAGTCGCCATCATCGGCTATGGCTCACAGGGCCATGCCCACGCGCTTAACCTCAAGGACTCCGGCGTCGATGTCCGTGTAGGCCTGCGCCCCAACTCAGCCAATGCCGAGCGCGCTCGCAAGGCCGGTCTCCAGGTTGGCACCGTCGCTGAAGTGTCGAAGTGGGCGGATGTCATCATGAATCTCACGCCCGACCAGACCGCCGCCAAGGTCTACCACGCCGACATCGAGCCGAACCTCGCCCCCGGCAAGACGCTCATGTTCGCGCATGGCTTTAATATCCGGTTCCGCACCATCAATCCGCCCGCCGGTGTCGATGTCTCGATGGTCGCACCCAAGGCTCCCGGCCACCGTGTGCGCGAAGTCTTCACCGAAGGCGGCGGCGTACCCGGCCTTGTCGCTGTCGAGCAGGACGCGAGCGGCCACGCTCTCGCCCTTGCACTCAGCTACGCCAAGGGTATCGGTTGCACCCGCGCCGGAGTGCTCGAGACCACCTTTACTGAGGAGACCGAGACCGACCTCTTCGGCGAGCAGGCCGTCCTCTGCGGCGGAACCTCAGCCCTCGTGAAAGCCGGCTTTGAGACGCTGGTCGAGGCAGGCTATCAGCCCGAGCTTGCGTACTTTGAAGTGCTGCACGAGCTGAAGCTCATCGTCGATCTGATGTACCGCGGCGGCCTGGAGTACATGCGCTACTCCATCTCCGACACTGCGGAGTGGGGCGACTACGTCACCGGCCCGCGCATCGTCACCGAAGCCACCAAGAAGGCCATGAAGGAAGTACTCGCCGACATTCAGAGCGGCAAGTTCGCTGAGCGCTTCATCGCGGACCAGAACTCCGGCCGCAAAGAGTTCGAAGCCTTCCGTGCGAAGGAGCGCGGGCACCAGATCGAAAAGGTCGGCGCCGATCTTCGCAAATCAATGCCCTTCCTCGACCCCGTCGTCGTCAAAGACGGCGCTGTGGTTAAGGCTTAATTCTGTTTTGCAGCACAAGCAGGAAGGGCGGAGCATGTGCTCCGCCCTTTCTCATCCTCAAATCGAAGGGAACTTCTGCAGATTGATCTTCGTACCTGACTGAATCGTCTACCATAACAATAGAACTGGAGCCCAGCAATGGAAACAGCGTCCCCCCCAGTCGAGTACCTCACACCGAATACACCGGCAACTCCTTCACCGCTGGCTGATGTTATCGCCGCGCTCCGTAACGTCACTCCACTCGACGGCCTGACAGAAGAGGAATACGCCTGGCTGGCCACTCATGGTACTGAGCGTCTCAGCGAAGGCGATGCTCTGGTCTTTCGCGAAGGCGAGCCGACCTCGCACATGGTCTTTATTCTGCGTGGAGAGGTCCATGTCCGGCGGCGTCACTCCGGCCCTATGGCGCTCTTCATCGGGCGCGCAGGAGCAATGACAGGAAAGCTGCCCTTCTCACGCATGAAGACCTACGGCGGCGATGGCTACACGATCGGCCCTACCTGGGTTCTCGACATCCACGAGTCGCTCTTCCCCGAGATGCTGGCGGCCATTCCTTCTATGGCGCAACGATGCGTCTCGGTCCTGCTCGACCGTGTGCGCGAGGTAACGCGCATGGAGCAACAGGCGGAAAAGCTCGCCGCGCTGGGCAAGCTCGCCGGCAATCTCTCGCATGAGCTGAACAACCCGGCATCGGCGGCCCAACGCTCCGCTGCCAGCCTCTTCGGCGAATTGCGCAAATACGGCGACCAGAAATACCGCCTGGGCTCGCTCTGCCTTACGCAGGAGCAGTCGAGCACCTACAAGAACTGGGTCATCCGCACCCGCTCCAGCATGGCGGCGTACTCCAGCACGAACGTCGCGCCACAAAATCCTCTGGCCCCCGCCGACCGCGAAGAGCAGCTTACCAAATGGCTTGTAGACCATAACATTGCCGAGCCCTGGACCATCGCGCCCTCGCTCTCGGAGACCCGGATTACGCTTGAGCACCTGGATGATCTTGCCCGCCACGCTGCACCCGAGCTGTTACCGGTAGCGATCAGCACATTTGCTACTTCCCTGCGGGTTGAGCGCATGACCGAGGCTATTGTCGATTCCACCGTCCGCATCTTCGACCTTATCAGCGCCATCAAGGACTACTCCTATATGGACCAGGCGCCGATACAGGAGGTAGATGTCGCCCAATCGCTGGAGACAACGCTCGCCATGTTCTCCTCTAGCCTGCGGGGAATCAGAATCGAGCGGGACTTCGATCCGTCTCTGCCCCCCATCAGCGCTTATGGCAGCGAGCTCAGCCAGGTCTGGACCGTTCTGATCGAGAACGCGATTGAAGCGATACGATCAAGCGGTGTTGCCGGTGTCATTCGCCTGCGTACCTGTCTCACTGGAACCATGGCCAGCATCGAGGTATGGAATAACGGCCCGCAGATCGATCCGGCAATCCAATCCCGCATCTTTGAGCCTTTCTTCACGACCAAAGCTCCAGGACGCGGCCTCGGCCTCGGCCTCGATACCGCCCAACGCATCGTCAGCCGCCACTCCGGCTTTCTGACCGTAGAATCCAAACCTGATGCAACCTGTTTTCTGGTAAGACTGCCGCTAGATCAGGCGCAGGCGTATTAATGCAAAAAAGAGAGGCTGATTAGCCTCTCCTTTTTGTATCTATTTCATTCTACTTGGTTACTTCCACACCCCGCCAAAAAGCAATGTGATGCTTCACATTCCGCGCCGCGGGCTTTGGGTCTGGATAATACCAAGCCGCGTCCTGATTCTCTTGTCCATCTACAAAAACCGTGTAATAACGGGCCAAGCCCTTCCATGGACAACTGGAAGTCGTCGAGCTCGGCCTCAGAAACTCTCGTTTGACGGTCTCGTCAGGGAAGTAAATATTTCCTTCTACGGTCTCGTAGGTGTCGCTTTCAGCCAGCGTCTGGCCATTCCATACTGCCTTTGCCATCTCCGCCACCTTTACTTTCAATAACTTACAAGGTGTATTCCTGCGCAAAATCGTGCGTGCAACGCCCGGAACCTATGCAATTTGTAACAGAAACGATGCCGAAAGGAAAGTGAAGCCCTGTTCAACGGCAACTCCGATGGAGCGAGAGCACGATTCTACCCTTCTTTTTCTATTCTTTTCGACTCTGGTATTTTTACCGTAATCGTTTTCAAACCCTTTTCTGCACCGGGAACCAAACCATGACTAGAAAGCCGTCTCTCGTCAGCCGCCGTGACGCACTCAAAACCCTCGCTCTCTCTGCCTCGGCCCTGGCGTGCTCGCCAAAGTCCTTTGCTCTTCCGGCAGCCGGCAAGAAGCAGCCAAACATCGTCCTTATCCTCTCCGACGATGTCGGCTACGGCGACCTCGGCTGCTATGGCGCGACTGGCGTCCATACCCCGAACATCGACAGGCTGGCGCAGCAAGGGGTGCGATTTATCGATGCACACTCCGACGCCGCTACCTGCACCCCATCGCGCTACGCCATCATGACCGGCGAGTACGCCTGGCGCAAGCCCGGCGCGCATATTCTTCCTGGGGACGCACCTCTGCTGATCGACCCGAAGCGCCCCACGCTTCCCTCTGCTCTCAAGCAAGCTGGATATACCACTGGCTGTGTCGGCAAATGGCATATGGGACTGGGCAACGGAAATATTGACTGGAACGGCGAGATACGTCCCGGCCCGCTGGAAGTAGGCTTCGACTACTGCTTCATCCTTCCAGCCACTGCTGACCGTGTTCCCTGCGTTTATATAGAGAACCATCGCGTGGTTGGCCTCGACCCGAAAGATCCCATCATCGTTAGCTACAAGGAGCCGATCGGGACCGATCCTACCGGTCACGACCATCCCGAGTTGTTAAAGATGGGTCTCAGCCACGGGCACGACGGCACTATCGTGAACGGTATCAGCAGAATTGGCTATATGAGCGGCGGTAAGTCAGCGCGCTGGGTCGATGAAACCATGGCTCCCACCCTTACCAAGAAAGCAGTCTCCTTCATCGAACAGCACAAGAGCGGACCATTCTTCCTTTATCTGGCAACCAGCGACATTCATGTGCCACGCGACCCCAACAATCAGTTCGTCAATACCAGTACCTGCGGCATTCGCTGCGACGCTATCGAGCAGCTTGACTGGACTGTTGGCCAAATTGTCGAAACGCTGGAGAAGAACAATCTTACCGAAGATACGCTCGTAATCTTCACCAGTGACAATGGTCCGGTCGTCGATGACGGATACGCCGATGGCTCCGTTGAGCACCTGAACGGACACAAACCCGCGGGCAATCTGCGTGGCGGCAAGTACAGCATCTACGAGGGCGGAACCACCATGCCGTTCATCACGCGCTGGCCCGGAAAGATTAAGCCTGGCGTCTCCGATGCCATGATCGATCAGGTCGATTTTCTCGCTTCACTGGCGGCACTGGGCGGCGCACGAGTCGCCGCAGGCTCGGTCCCCGACAGCACCGATCAGCTTCCAGCGTTACTTGGACAGTCGAAGACTGGACGTGAGTATCTGGTAGAAGAATCCAGCGTCCTGGCCATCCGCAAAGGCAAATGGAAACTGATTGACGCCAAGCAGCCGGTTGCCAGCGGTCGTGAATCGAAGAACGAAACGCAAGGAGTCGAATATCAACTCTTCGACCTCTCGCACGATCCGCAGGAATCAAACAATATCGCCGCTCAGCATCCAGAGATCGTCCGAGAGTTGGCAGCGAAACTAGACTCTATTCGCAATCGCAAATCATGATGCAGACTTGAGATCAAGCTATATCGATATATAGATCAGCGCAGTAATTCTTTGCAGGCAAAGTACCTTTGGAAATCCGTACTTAAAGTCTTTTGAAGACTTTAGTACTTAAGTACGGAGGAGGGGTACCCACTTCAGGCAACGCTTTCAACAACAGGTCTGGCTTTCTCCGGATCTGGCCGTTCAACCACCGGAGCAGGCCCGGCAATCTTTTTCTCGTAGTTGCATTCCGGAGTAGTCGGTTCCTCTTCCGGCGCACCTTTCTTTTTGCGGCGCTTCGGAAGTGCTTCACGGTTATTGGGGCACACCAGGAAGGTTCCCTTGTCGTTGACGACTTCCAGCAGATACGTGCTGTCGCCTTTCGGGCAAGGCTGGTTGACCAGCTTCAGGTTTGAAGCGAAATCGCACTTGGGATATTTCACGCAGCCATAAAACGTATCGCCACGCTTCGTCTTGCGCACGGCGATCTCGCTACCGCACTTCGGGCAGGGGACATCCAGCAGCTCCTGCTTGATGTACTTGCACTTTGGGTATCCGCTGCAGCTGATGAATTCGCCGTATTGGCCATTGCGCAGCAGCAGCGGCTTGCCACACTTCGGACACATCTCTTCCAGTTGCACTGGCGGCTTCTGCTGCACCTTCTGGGTCAGCTTGCGAATCGTTTTGCAGGGTGGGTCCTCGTTATATCCAGGACAGGCCATAAACGGTCCCCACGGTCCATTGCGCAGCACCATCACGCGACCGCAGTTGTCGCAGAACTCCTCCTCGGGAACATCATCGGCCCCCGGAGCACTGAGATCCGGCTTGGCGGCAAAGTTCTCCTTGGTGAAGTCACAGCTTACCTGCTCGACAGTGACCTTCTTGCCCTTCCCGATTGCGGCATCAATGGCTGACGTCAGTTCCCTGGTATCAGTCACTTCTTTTGAAAAATCGACCGCATCGTCAGCCGTTGATTTCACCACCATAGGAAAGTGGAAGGCGTCCGTAATTTTCTTCGTAACTGCCTTTGCATCCTTCTTCCAGGGGCCAGCAGCAACCGTCATCGGCTTCACCTTGACGAAGTTGCTGCACGAGTAGAAGCTGCCAAACTTGCCCCACTTTAGAATCAGCGGGCTGCCACACTTCTCGCAGACCTCGTCGGTTGGCCGCTCCATACGCTTCACGTCTTCCATATGCGTGCTGGCGGTCTTCAGCTCTTTTTCAAAGTAACCGTAAAAGCCGTTCAACAGATCGGTCCACCGCTCTGTTCCCTCTTCCACGGCATCCAGCTCTCCTTCAAGTCTCGCCGTGTACTGCGTGTCGAAGATGTAGGGAAAGTTCTTTACCAACAGACCGGTGACCACCGTGCCAATCTCAGTCGGCACAAACTTTGCCCCGATCTTCTTCACGTAATCGCGGTCCTGAATGGTGTTGATGATGGAAGCATAGGTCGAAGGCCGACCGATGCCCTTCTCTTCCAGCGTCTTCACCAGGCTGGCTTCGTTGTAGCGCGGAGGAGGTTGCGTAAACTTCTGCTCCGGGTCAAGCCTCTCCAGACGCAACACTTCACTCGCTGAAAGTTCAGGCAATCTGCGCTCTTCGTCTTCTTCGTCGCGATCCGACGTCGCAGCCTTTGCTTCCTGGCGCGCGCGCTTGTCTTCTTCTTCGAACTTCAAATGCCCTTCGAACTTGAGCACGCTGCCCGTGGCGCGAAAATCATATGCCAGCTTTGCCTGCGCCACAATGTCCACCGTCGTCTGATCAAAGATTGCGGGAGTCATCTGGCTGGAGACGAACCGCTGCCAGATGAGCTTATACAGACGATACTGCTCATCCGAGAGATACCGCCGGATCGACTCCGGCGTGTACTTCACACTGGTCGGACGAATCGCTTCGTGCGCATCCTGCGCCTGTTCCTGCTTTTTGCCCGCATAGGTATTCGGCTTTTCCGGCAGATACCGGCTGCCGAGCTTGCCGATGTACTCGCGTGCCTCTGCAACTGCATCCGGACTGACGCGCGTGGAATCGGTACGCATGTAGGTAATCAGGCCGACCATACCGTCGGAGCCAATCTCAACTCCTTCATAAAGGCGCTGTGCCACACCCATAGTGCGACGAACATTAAAGCCGAGCCGGCCCGCAGCTTCCTGTTGCAGCTTGCTGGTCGTAAACGGCGCTCGAGGATTGCTTCTGCGCTCTTTCTTATCGACCGAACGCACGCTCCATTTTGCATTCTTCAGTTCGGAGAGCACGTCATCGGCAGCCTCTTTGCGCGGAAGCGCATTGGCGATGAAAAGCTCTTTGCCTTCGTCATCTTTGCCATTGGCCACGCGCGACGGTACACCATTGACGCCCGTGAAACGCGCTGTAAAGACCTGCTTGCCTACCGGTTCCAGATCGGCGTCGATCGTCCAGTATTCAACCGGATTGAAGCTGTTGATCTCCATCTCCCGCTCGACGATCAGCCGCAGAGCCACTGTCTGCACACGGCCTGCACTCAGGCCGCGGCGCACCTTGTCCCACAGCAGCGGCGAGACCTGATAGCCCACCAGACGGTCCAGCACACGCCGGGTCTGTTGCGCATCGACAAGGTTTTCATCGACATCGCGGGCATGGGCAAAAGCCGCCTGCACCGCCTTCTTCGTAATCTCGTTGAAGGTCACCCGCCGTATCTTCGACTTGTCCTTCATCACCGGTTCGAGCTGCATCGACAGATGTGCGGCAATCGCTTCCCCTTCGCGGTCGGGGTCAGGAGCCAGATAAACCATCTCCGACTTTGCCGCCAACTTTTTGAGGCGATCCACAACCTTCTCTTTTCCCGGAGACACGATCAGAGTCGGCTCAAAAGTCCGGTGTTTCAGCTCCACGCCGATATCGTTCTTGGGCAGGTCCATGATGTGGCCAATTGAGGCCTCCACCGTGTAGTCGCTGCCGAGATATTTATTGATCGTCTTCGCCTTCGCCGGCGACTCTACGATCACAAGTGATTTAGCCATTCGTTCCCTTCAATCTACAAAAACCACTATCCTTTAATTAAGGAAGCTCCCCGCAGGAGTCCAATGCGAACCTAACGCGAGTTGCCAAATATACGCGACCCGCAGCTCTGCAAAACTCAAAATCAGCCAGTTCCTTCTAAAATCTGTACCGATAGACTGTCGTTCTTTCATTTCGTCATTTCATTCCATCGGTTTTCTGTAATACGGAGTTCTGGCCGGCAGGTTCCTCATCAGAAACACCGAACATAGTTTTTGCCCGGAAGCTGCCGGATTCGCCCGGCAATCTCCAATTCGAACAGTGCAGTAAAGATCTCCGCAGACCCCATCTCCGTTTCCAGCTTCTCAATCAGCTCGTCCAATTGGGTCGATTCATCGTGTCGCAACCGGTCCAGAACAATCTGCTCGTGAGCAGGCAGCGGCTTGTTGCTAAATAGAGATGCGCTTTCTGCGATTTTCGATTCACCGGCAGCTTCCCCGCTCCGCTCCTCCTCCAACTGCAGCCGAATCTCCGCGGGTAGGTCTTCCCATATATCTTCCCATGTGGCGGTGAGCTTAGCTCCCTGTTTTATCAATGTGTTAGGACCCCAGGCGTTCTTGTTGGTCACATTGCCTGGAACGGCATACACATCGCGGTTCTGCTCCATCGCGCACCGGGCCGTAATCCTGGTCCCACTGTACTCGGCTGCCTCAATCACCAGCACGCCGACACTCATTCCGCTCAGAATGCGGTTTCGAATCGGGAAATTCTGCGGCGCGGGAAAGGTCCCCATCGGGAACTCGCTTACAATCGTCCCACCTGCAGCAACGATATTCTCGGCCAGCTTTTTATTCTCTTTGGGATAAATGACGTCGATGCCCGTACCCCAAACTGCGACGGTTTTCCCCCGGGCCTCCAGTGCGCCCTTGTGCGCCGCAGTATCAACGCCGCGGGCCATCCCGCTCAGGATTACAAGCCTACGGCCAGCCAGGTCTCGCGATAGCATCTCCGCCATGCCCGCACCGTAAGGCGATGGATGCCGTGTTCCCACAACAGCAATTCCCGGCCGCTTCAATAGCTCCACACTTCCGCGAACCCAAAGTACGGCGGGCGGATCATAGATCTCGCGCAGTCGCTCCGGATAGGCCTCGTCTTCCTGGGTCACGATGCTGCCTCCAGCATCCATGACACGTTTCATCTCGTCTTCTGCTGCCTCGCGAGCGCGGCCGTTAAAGATAAACTGGGCTGAAGCAGCAGGCATTCCGGCCGCTTCGAGCTCGGTAAGCGAAGCTGCAAACAGACGTTCGGCTGCTCCGAGCGCCCGTACCGCTTTTGCAATGCGGGTCGGGCCCATTCCTGGCGTAAGCGTCAGCGCCATCCATGCCAATTGAACTTCTTCACGTGCCGCTTCGCTTACACTCGCTTGCTGCAACAACCCCATCCAATCCTCCGAAACCGCAGTTCCAAACATAGTTCAATCATTACAACGCCGCAAAGCTCCAGACAGGACAAGCGAGCCGCCGCCCATTGCCAGGGCGATCAGGCAACTGGTCCACTCATTTCCGTTATGCAAGGCGGCCATGACTCTTGGCACATGAAGCACAGCCACCCAGAGTAGAAACATCAATCCCAGCAAACCAGCTGCCAGGGAAGCCTGTATCTTCATTGCAATACTTAAGGCTGCGACAATAAACGCTACACCTACAAAATATGCCCAGAACAGATGGTTTGGAATCCATGGCGTCACCAGCGTTGCTACAAATTTCGCATAGATGAAGTGCTGTACCCCAAAGACAACCAGTGCGGCGGCAAATAGAATCCGGCCTATAAAAACCAGTCCATCCCATGTGATCGAGCTCGCATTTTCTGCTTCGCCTGCCATCACAAACGACGCCGCGCTCAAAGCGAGGACTTCAAATCCGCTCGTCCACGGTCCGGGATCGTGTACATGGGCGAATATCTCGGGCACAAATATGAGTAATGCCCTTAGCAGAAGTGCTATTCCCAGCAACACGGCCGCCAGCCGTGCCCATACTCCTGCTGCAATGCATACACCGGCAACGACAAATCCCGCACCGATGAGCCATGCTCGAGTCCCTGTCTCCGCTGTCCACGGAGGTCCTGGAACAAGCCCTTGGCCGCGAGCATGAAACAGATACAACAGACCCAATACAGCCATTGCGACGCCAAACAAGACTCGGCCAATCCTACCTATTCCGTTCACAGTAGAACCCTCCAGACAGCGCATCACAGCAATTTGAGATTGTTTTGCAATCCTATCCTACGGCGTTCTCCTATTTCTTACTGCAATTTCTCTGGCTTCCATTCAATGAGAGTCTTCTTCCGGGTTCGGGAAATCGTTCGCAATTGAAAAATATTTACAGCTCGTGAAAATTCTCATTTTGTTTTCTATTGCAACAAAATTGCAGGGAGTGATACCGTGGCCTCCTCTGCCGCAATGGACGAATCCGGCAATCGAAAAATAGCAGTTCCCGGGCCCCTCAGGAGGAACGCATTCATGTGCACAAATAATCTCTATCGGACAGGACGCCTGCTTGCGGTCCTGTTGCTCAGCGCGGCGCTTCATGCCCAGATGCAGATGCCCGCTCATCTTACCGCCGATGGCGTTACGCTTCCCGAAAACCACGTCGCCAGCGTACTTCAGGCATCACCCGAAACTCCGGATTGTAGCCATCTGAGCTTTGGGCCTCATCTCACGCAGGCGCCCGACAGCGTTCTGAACAGCTACGTCTTCGTCTTCAATATGCACGTTGTACCCGATAACGACCGCTGCTCCGCCACGGACCGCCAGCGGCTGGAGATCAAGACTCAGGGGCACTCCAACCCCACGCCGTATCAGGACTACATCGTTGGGCATCTCGGCGATACGGTAACTTATCGCTGGAGATTTATGCTTCCGACCGGGTTTCAGCCTTCTTATAGCTTCACTCACATCCATCAGATCAAAGCTTATGACGGAGACGACAGCTCTCCGCTCATTACGCTCACACCTCGGTTTGGAAATCCAAGCACAGTACAGCTTCTCCTCATCGATTCAACCCTGGCATCACCTCCGCATCAGACCATTACCTTGACGGAGGTGCCGCTCGAACCTTTTCTTGGCCAGTGGGTCGAGGCGTACGAAAAGATCACCTATGGCCATTCCAGTGCAGAGGGAGCTACCACACCGGGCAAATACTCCATCGTGATTACTCGAATAAGCGACGGAGCGACGCTGCTCTCCTACTCCAGTAGCGACATTGACATGTGGCGCGTAGGCACCACAACTGTGCGACCTAAGTGGGGCATCTATCGCAGTCTCAGTAATGCCCAGCAACTCCGTGATGAGCAGGTGCGCTTCAACAACTTCTGCCTTGCAAAAGGCGCGGATGACTGTCCCAGCGATTCAACCCTGCCCGACTTCACCCTCACACCTGATGTTGTTACAACCACCGTCGCGCCGGGCGGCACAAACTCCTACCCACTGCATCTGGTGCCACTGCGCAGCTTTTCGCAGGATGTCCATCTGAGCCTTTCTGGCTCGAATGTCGTTCCCGGCTCCAGCGCCGTTCCCGTAGCTACGAACCTGACTGGTCTGCCCGCTGCTGCAACTGCTGCTTTCAGTCCGGCAACGGTCTCGGGTGGTTCCGGATCGTCCGTGCTGAGTGTTGCCACAACCGCGGCAACGCCTCCGGGAAGTTACACGCTGGTCATCAACGGCGTCAGCACAGATGGCGTTCGCTCCCATGTTGCCACCGTGCCGCTCATCGTCTCGGGTACTCCGGGCGATGTCAACGGCGACAACAGCGTCGGCTGCGACGATGTCGCTGCAGTCCGGGCCGCATTTGGAAAAAAGGTCGGCCAAACCGGTTACAACCCGCGCGCCGATTTCAATGGCGACGGATTCGTTAACATTCTTGACCTCCAGTTCGTTGTTCAAAAACTACCCACCGGCACCCGTTGCCAATAAGAGGAGACCAAAATGAAGATAGCAAAAGCCCTTATACTCTCAGTCGCCCTGCTGTTGCTCGGACATACCAACGCATTTGCAGATGCAGTACTTAGCGTAGTGACTCCAACGGCTGTCAATGTTGGTCAAACCTTCACCGTAGGCATCTACGTTACAGGCCCGAGTGTCATCCATAGCGGCCACACCTATACCTCCGATGTGACTGATCTCGATGCATTCCAGTTCGATCTCGCCTTCAACTGCAGCGTTCTTACATCCAACCCGACAGGCTGCCAGCCCGGAGCCAGTGTGCTCAATGCACTCTCTGTCACGGAAGGAGATTTCCTGCCACAAGGCGGCGCAAACCCTACCTTCTTTGAACCTGGCACCATCGACAACACAGCCGGTGAGATCTCGATGATCGGCGATGTCGGCGCCGAAGGCGTTACCGGCAGCGGCACCCTGGTGAACATCACCTTTCAGGCGCTCTCACCAGGAATGACCAGCATTGCGATTCTGGCCAACAATGATCTCCAATTTTATGATTCCAACTTCAATCCGATTGTGATCGACAACTCCGTCACCACATCTCCAAATAAGGAAACCTTTCCCACCAACCAATTCCTCTCAACGCCAATCACCGTCACGCCTGAACCACCCTCGGTCCAGTTGATGCTGCTGGGCGGAGCCATGGCATTACTCACCTTCGCGTTCTCCAGTCGCAAGCTGCGAGTGAACCATACGCTCTAGCCAATCCTGATAACCAAAAGGCCGACGCGATAATTGCGTCGGCCTTTTGGTTATCACTGCGAAAGTTCCATCTCGTCATCGCATTTCTTGCAGTTCAGCAATTGTCCGATTCTCTGCGCTCTCGTCACTTCTCGCAGGACCCACTCTCGCACCATCCAGGGCGGATCGTGCCGCACATGCTGCCCGTGGCCGCATTCCAGCCGGGCTGCCCAGTGCCCTTCTTCATCCTGATAGAACCCGACAATCGCACGCTGCATCCGAACTCTCCCCCAGGCATCTATTAAACTAGTTCATGCCGTGCCTTCACACTTACTTAAGTCATATCGCCCCATCCGCGTTGCTGCCATCAACTTTCTAAATCCCGCTCCGCTGATGTGGGACTTTGAGCATCCGCCACTCTCCGCGAAACTTGCGGAGCGTTACAGCCTGCACTACACCCGGCCCGCACTCTGCGCCGACGAGCTTCTTAGCGGCCGGGCCGATCTGGGACTTATCCCCATCGCTTCCCTTACTCCCGACCTCGCCATCGTCCCCGGCTGCACAATCGCTTCGCTCGACCGCGTTCGCTCTATTCAACTCATCGTCAAGCGCAAAGATCGCGACGATGCTGCTGCACTTGAAGCCGTCCGCAATATCGCCGCCGATACCGCTTCGCGCAGCTCACTCGCTTATGCCGAGATACTCTTCCGCAAATTTCTCGGCACGCAACCTGACTTTCTTCAGCATCCTGCCAATCCCCTCGCTATGCTCCAACAGGCCGATGCTGCACTGCTGATCGGCGACCCTGCCCTGCTGGCGCTCGAAGACCGGGAGCAGATTGAACAGATTGCTGGTCCATGCCTCTGGATTGACCTTGCCCATGAGTGGCATACCCGCACCGGTCTACCCTGGGTAGCAGCCGTATGGGCCGTCCGGCCTGAGGCGCTCGATAAGGCACACGTCACTGCAGCCGAGCTTACCAACGACCTGACCGCTTCACGCGATCATGGTCTTGCCCATATCGACGATCTGGTAAAACAGTGGACACCGCAGCTCCCTGTTCCATCTGAGACGATTCGTCACTATTTAACCCGCAATATCCACTACATTCTTGATCCTGACTGCATTCAGGCAGCGGAGCTTTTCCGCCAATACGCCGCCGAGATCGGCGCATTGCCCACGCTCCCAAATTTCCGCTTTCTCTAGTGTTCTTGCAATATTTCCGGGTGAGACTTCCCGATTTCTGTTAGCGTCATACTCACCATGAGGCCCGCTGCCGGCACCGCCCTTACCGCAGCCGCAACAGAACAGGCAAAGCACTCCATTGCCTCACTTCCGGCGCTTCTTTTTGCCGCAACACGGCGGCACCATCACAGCGGATTCTTCCACTTCCTTTCCAGCTTTGGCCTTTTTGGCCTTTTTTTGGTCTCAATTGTCGATTCGTCCTTCGTTCCGCTGCCTGTCCCCGGCGTAACAGACATTCTGCTTATCGTCTTTGCCGCACAGAAGACCAACTGGATTCTGCTCATCCTGCTAACGACATTGGGAAGCGGGCTCGGCGGCTACTTCAGTTATCAGGTCGGACACGCCGGAGGTATGCAGTTCCTTGAGAAGCACGTCCCCGCACGTATCTTCAACAAAGTATGCAATTGGATGGAGCACCACGCCATTCTGGCCGTCGCCCTGCCAGCAATCCTGCCTCCGCCGATGCCGCTCTCACCTTTTGTTCTGGCAGCAGGAGCGCTCAAGATGTCGAAGAAGAAATTCCTCTCGCTCTTTACCGCAAGCCGCTGCGCACGCCACGCCTTCGCCGTATGGCTTGGCATTCGCTACGGCAGACATGTCCTGCATCTATGGAATCAATTCTCTGAAAAGTGGGCGACGACGTTCCTCATCATCCTCTGGACGGCCATCATCATCAGTTGCGCGTTTGCTTTCTGGAAGCTCTATAAGACCTCAAAACATGTAGGCACACACCAAGCCAATACGACTACCTGAAATTAGATCTCCCACTGCAACAGTGTTGCGCCAACCGTGAAGCCTGCGCCGACGCTGGCCAGGAGCACCAGATCGCCCTTTTTCAGCCGGCCTTCATCCAGCGCCGTCTGCATGGCGATAGGAATCGTACCCGCTGTCGTATTTCCATAGCGGTCAATGTTAATGATGACGCTCTCCTCCGGCATTCCCAGCCGCTCCGCCGTCGAAAGGATGATCCGCTTATTCGCCTGGTGAGGAATGAAGCAGCTCAGGTCCTTGCCGGTCACGCCATTGCGTGTAAGCACCGTCTCCGCGGCTTCTGCCATCTTGCGTACGGCAAACTTATAGACCGTCTGGCCATCCTGATGCACATAGTGCATCTTGGCGGCCACCGTCTCGGCCGTCGAAGGATGCAGACTACCGCCGCCGGGCATATTCAAGGCTGACGCACCTGAACCATCCACCTCGTGCCAGTAGTCGATCAGCCCAATCTCACCTTCGCTGCACGGTTCCAGCAGCACCGCGCCTGCGCCGTCGCCAAAGATGACGCACGTCGCGCGATCGGTGTAATCGATGATCGAGCTCATCACATCGGCTCCAATCACCATCACCTTTCTATGCATTCCGCTCTCAACCAGCTTTGCGCCCACCTGTAACGCATAAGGAAAGCCCGAACACGCAGCAGAAAGATCAAACCCCCACGCCCCTTTTGCGCCAAGCTTGTCCTGTACCAGACACGCAGTCGCCGGAAAAAGCATGTCGGGCGTCACCGTCGCAACGATAATGACCTCAACCTCGCTGCCTTCAATTCCGCGTTTTGCCAGACACCGCTTCGCTGCTTCAACCGCCAGATCGCTAGCAGCTACGCCCTTATCGACAATATGCCGCTCGCGGATGCCAGTGCGCTCGACAATCCACTGGTCGTTGGTCTCCACCATCTTTTCCAGATCGGCATTGGTCAGCAGCCGCGGAGGAACATATGCTCCCACCGAACTGATCTTCGCCCTTACCCTCGCCTGCGGCTTCAATGTCAGACTCAAATGCATCTCCTTACATATACAGCTTCATCAGAATACAAAACAATCACTGCTCCGCACGGTTACTTTCACCAGCAGACGCAAACTTGCCACGGAGAATCCGTGCGTTTTGACGTTATCAGAATGGACAAAGGGGAAAGAGAGAAATGTACCGGGCGACCCACTGCACCCGTATTTGCCCGTTACCGTTGCTTCCTTCCGGACCTGGCGGGGTTGGCGGGATTACGTCGCGTAGGGCCCGGCACACCTTCTATCCTAACATCGCCAAGGCCTATGGAAAAATTAGCTGGACGAAGTTGCCTATGACCTTTACTCTGGCGCGATGAGCCGTATCACTTTCTGTTTTGCTGTTTTTCTCTGCCTGTTGCCAACTGTAATTATCGCCGAGCCGGACCCTACAATCCCAGCTGTCAAAGGCTATATCACCCGCGCCGCTTCGCCCACTGACTTTGACGTGAACGGCTTCCATATCGTCTGCAACGACCAAACTGAATTTGCCTCAACCAATGATGGAAAAACCTTTATCGTCCATCCCGCGAAAGCCCACTATCTTGGGCAGGGAGTTACCGTCTTCGGAACCAAAAACAATAAGTCTCACACCATAGATGCAAACAAAATTATCGTTACCGAACAGCAACAGACCGATCTCAGCGGTAAGGGCATCATCGATCTTCTCCTCCCTGGAGATAATCCAAAAACTGGCGAACGTGTCTTTCGCGCAGACGGCTATCGCATCTTGATTAATCCAAAGGCGCACATCACCCTCGGCGAAGGTCTCGCTTCACTCTCTGCAGTGGGGACTAATGTATGGATTAGATATAGCGGCAAGCTTCAGCCGGATGGAACCCTCATCGCAGACTCAGCCGACTTTATTCCAAATATCATTCCTGACGGAGAAAACAAACTACGCACAAACAATGAATACAGCCCCCGCGCGATTGACCAAAAGGACAAGCAAAGCGACCTAAGCAAGTTCTTTCTCGGAACCAATGTAAAGAAAATTCCGCCTTACAAAGATCCCGTGATGCAGGCGCGTGTTGATCGCATCGGTGCCAGTGTCATTCCTGCATATCAACGCGCTCTACCTGCTTCCGACCCAACAAAAATCTATTTTCGTTTTCAGGTAATCGATGAGACAAAATGGCAGGATGCAATAACTCTGCCCAGCGGAATTATTCTTGTTCCTCGGCAGGTCGTCGAACGCATGCAAAACGACTCACAGCTGGCAACTGTCCTCGCCGACAATATCGCCACCGCCATTGAGAAGCAGAGCTATCGCGCCGTACCCGCATACAGAACCATGGCAGCTTCCCAGCTTGCTTCCGATGTAGGAGGCTTCTTTGTCCCAGGTGTTGGTGTCGCTACATTGGCTGTAAATTACAAGGCCTCAAAAATTATGAGGCGCCATGCGGAAGAACAGAGTGGCAGGATCAGCCTCGGCTATCTACATGACGCCGGCTACGACGTACGCGAAGCTCCAAAGGCATGGTGGCTGCTCGGGTCGAAAAAACCGAAGAATCTCAGCGACATCAATTTGCCTGACCGCGCAGCCTATCTCTATTCCGTCCTCGGGCAAAGCTGGCGCACAGTTCAGTAAGATTAAAGTCATGAGCGAGGATGCCGCAAAGTCAACTGTAGAGGCGAAAACAGTCATCGATAAATTCGACCTGCTGGTCATCGGCGCTGGCCCCACGGGTCTTGCCTGCGCTATCGAGGCCCAACGGGCTGGCTTCTCGGTTGTGCTGGTAGATAAAGGATGCCTCTGCAACTCGCTGTTTCACTATCCGGCAAACATGACCTTCTTCACCACGCCGGAGCTCCTGGAGATCGGCGATATCCCTTTTTCCAGCCCCAACCAGAAGCCCAACCGCAGCGAGGCGCTCGAATATTACCGTAAAGTCGCCGAGCACTACCGGCTTGATGTTCGCCAATACGAGACCGTTGAAAAAATCACCGGAGCCGACGGCGACTTCACCGTCTCCACAAGAGACCGCTTCGACCGCACGACGGAACATCACGCGCGCAAACTCGTCATCGCCACCGGCTACTACGATCTGCCCAACTATCTCGGCATCCCCGGAGAAGAACTCTACAAGGTCCGCCACTATTATCACGAGCCGCATCCGTTCTTTAACCTGGATGTCGTCGTCATCGGCGGCAAAAACTCAGCAGCAATCGCTGCACTCGATCTCTGGCGGCACGGTGCGCGCGTCACTCTCGTTCACCGCGGGCCGGAGATGCATCGTCACGTCAAATACTGGATTCTGCCTGACATCAACAACCGCATCAAAAACGGAGAGATCAAGGCATACTTCAACAGCACAGTCACCAACATCACCGAAGATGATGTGACCTTGCAGACGCCCGAAGGCTCCGTAACGCTACCCAATCGCTTCGTCTTTGCGCTGACGGGCTATCATCCCGACTTCGAGTTCATCGAACGGCTTGGCGTTCGGCTGGATGAAGCCAACGACCGCTGCCCAGTCTGTAACCCGGCGACACTTGAGAGCAACGTCCCCGGAATCTATCTTGCCGGAGTCATCGTCGCCGGCGAGCGAACAAACGAGATCTTTATCGAGAATGGCCGCTTCCACGGCCACCTTATCGCCGAAGACCTGCGTACAAAGCTTGACGCGGCGGCCAGCGCATAGCCACTGGAAGCCTCCTAGCCAATCACTCGCCGCAAAAACCCGCGAATGCCCAGCCACATCAGCAGGCACATGGAGAGCGTCAACATCCCGAGAATCAGCCACGGATTCATATGAGGCAACGACGGCGTCAGCGCCGCTCGCAGTCCTTCGCTCATATAGACAATCGGGTTCGCCAGCACGCCAATCTGAAGCCATCGAATACTTCCCAGCGCGACCCACGGATAGTAAACACAACCAAGAAATGTAATCGGCACAACGACAACGCCGAAGATCAGGCCAATCTGCTTTGGTTCCACGCTGGTGCCGATCGTCAACCCCAGCGCGCCTGAGGTCAGGCTGGCGAGCACCACCACCAGAATCAGAAAGAACCAGTTGCTGACGTGGGTTGTGGGATGCGTAGTCGGCACATAATATGCCATCGGATACACAATCGCCGCGGCAATCGCGCTCTGCACCGCGCTGAAGCAGACCTTCTCCATGGCCACAGCCGCCACTGGCAGCGGACACATCACACGGTCGTCAATCTCGCGTGTAATGCCGAACTCCTGCGCTAGCGGCAGCGCCACCGCTGCAATGCCGCTGAACATAATGGCTACGGCCATCAGGCCGGGCAGCAGGACCGTGCTGAACTCTCCGCCCGCCATCGCGCCTGTCGGGTTCATCGCTGCTGCCGCCGCTCCATTCCCCATGCTGATATGCGGAATGATGTAGGTAAAGACAAACAGAAACAGCAGTGGATTCATGCATACGCGCACGGCAAACGGAAACAGCTCGCGCCGCAGAACATAAACATCGCGCATAAACAGGCCGGCAAAAGCACGCGCATAATGCGCAGACTTCGGCTTGCTCTGCTGCATCTCCTGAGGTGCGGTCTCCAGTTGTGTCTCCGTTGGAATCATTGCCATTTACTCGCGAAGGTCTCTGCCTGTAAGCCGGATGAAAACCGTCTCCAGGCTGGTTTCGGTAATAGTGAGGTCGCGCAGTCCAAAGGGATTCGCTGCATGAACAACATCCGATAGCAATCCCTCGACTGCATGGGCCAGAAGACGCAGCCCTTTAGCCGTTGCCTCGACGCTGACCACTCCAGGCAGTTTCTGAAGCTGCGCAATCAGCGCCGTAAGATTCTCATGGCTGCGCAGATCAAGCTCATAGACCTTTTGTGCACCAACCGATCCTTTGAGTGCCGCTGGCGTATCCTCCACCAGAATTCGTCCATGGTCAATGATGGCGACGCGGTCGCACAATTCATCGGCCTCTTCCATATAGTGCGTCGTCAGCACCACGGTAATCCCCTCTTCGCGCAGCCCGCGTACCGCCTCCCACATGGCAATGCGGCTCTGCGGATCGAGGCCTGCGCTCGGCTCATCCAGAAAGAGCACCTTCGGTCGGTGCGCGATTGCGCGAGCGATCTGCACCCTCTGCGCCAGCCCACCCGAAAGCTGCGACGGATACGCTTTCGTGCGCTCCAACAGATGAAACTGTCCGAGTAATTGATTTGTCCTTGCCGCTGCATCGACCCGCGAAAACCCAAAGAACAAGCAGTGGAAATAAATGTTCTCGTAAACCGTGCAGGCGCGGTCCAGCGTGTTGTACTGTGGCACAACGCCGATCCAGCGACGCGCCTCGGCGGGCGCCGCAACCACATCGATGCCCGCAATTCGCGCTTTGCCTGCCGTTGGCAGCGCACGTGTCGTGCAAATACTGATGGTCGTCGTCTTTCCTGCACCATTCGGCCCCAGCAGACCATAGAGCTCGCCTGCGTGGACCTTCAGGTCAATGCCATCCACAGCAACCACACGCTGCTTGCCCTCATAAATTTTTTGCAGGCCTTCCAGTTCAACAATCACTCTTATTGTGCTCCATGCGCAATCTTCTGATTATAAGCAGCCGCGCTCAGGCAATGCGGATAACGATCTTACCGAAGTGAGCGCCTGTCTGCATGTACGCGAAGGCATCGCGCACCTGATTGAAATTGAAAACACGATCGATCACCGGATGCAGCTTCGCCTCTGCAATCGCTGCATTCATCTCTTCAAACATCGCCCGCGAGCCAACATAAATTCCCTGGACGCGAAGCTGTTTATGCAGAATAGGCGTAAGCGTAATCGGTTCTGCAGAAGTCGTCCCGCTCAGCACACCAATCTGCGCCACCATGCCGCTAACGCTGGCAGCACGCAGCGATTGCCCAAACGTACCCGCACCGCCAACTTCGATAATGCGGTCTGCGCCTGATGTATCCGTCACCTCTGCAACCCACTTCGACCACTCCGGATGCGTGCGATAGTTACATCCAGCGCTTAGCCCCATTGCAATAGCACGCTCCAATTTTTCATTGCTTGACGACGTTCCGATAATCCTCGCGCCCAGCAGCAAGCCAAACTGCAACGCAAAGAGGGAAACGCCACCCGTACCCTGAATCAGCACCGTTTCCCCCGCTCTTACCGGCCGCGCAGGTTCTCCTCCGTGCTGTAGCGCATTCCATGCCGTCACTCCGGCACAGGGCAGCGTGGCCGCTTCTTCATAACTGAGGTGTTCAGGAAATCGGACGACACCGTCTTCATGCAACAAGACATATTCAGCCAGCATTCCGTCCACATTACCGCCCAGAGCCTGCTTCGACTTCTCTGCCGTAAGTGGCCCATCCAGCCAGCGCTGCATAAAGATACCGCAGACACGGTCTCCGGCTTTGACGCGGGTTACGCCTTCGCCAACGGCGACCACCTCACCCGCACCATCGGAGCACGGAATCCGCGGCAATGCCATCTTTGGGTTGTACTGGCCCTTCACTACCATGAGGTCGCGGTAGTTCAGCGAAACCGCATGAACCTTAATCAACACCATTCCCGGCCCGGGCTGCGGTTGCGGCAATTCAATGGACTGTAGATGTTCAAGCCCAAACTGCTTTAAGGTGTATGCGCGCATATCAATCTCTTGTGAATAGATGCGTTGTCACGCTTCAGTGGCACAAAACCATGTGTCTCCCGATACGAGAGCGGCGTAGAATTAAGTTATGTCGCAAGGATGGGAGAGTAAATCCGTGGAAGAACAGCAATCTCAGGCCGCTGCGCCGCAACCCGATGCCGCAACCCAGAACGCCGAAGATGCTGAACGCAAGCGCCGAAGGCAGGCACTCGAGTTACAGCGTGAGCGCGTTCTCTCAGAGCGAACTTCGAATCCACACCGGCGCTCTGCCTTGGAGCTTGCTCTGGCCGACATCGAAGAGAAGCTCGCCGAACTTGGTTGGACCATTCCCCTGTACCCGTAGGGGTCAGCTGTGCCGGTGCAAAACGGTTGAGTTCGCCTGATCGATGCTCGTCATCAATATATTGTGAATGTTTACGTGCGCCGGTCTGCTGGTGGTCCAGACAATCGCATCCGCAACATCTTCCGGCTGCAGTGGCGTAATGTTCTCATAGACTTTGGCTGCTTTTTCCGTGTCGCCTCGAAAGCGCACTTCACTAAACGCCGTCTCCACCATCCCCGGATCGATCGAAGTCACTCGCACCGGCGTTCCCATCAGATCAATCTTCAGCCCCTCTGTAATCGCCTTCTCCGCCGCCTTCGTAGCGCAATAGACGGCGCCATTAGCGTAGGTAATATACCCGGCGGTCGATCCCAGGTTAATCACATGTCCACGCCCACGCTTCACCATGCCCGGAACCACCGTGCGAGTGACATACAGCAATCCCTTCACATTGGTGTCGATCATCTCTTCCCAGTTCTGCGGATCATCTTCCTGCAGTTTGGTCAGGCCGCGGCTCAGTCCGGCATTGTTCACAAGCACATCAATCTCCTGCCACTCTTTCGGCAGCCGGGCAATCGACTTTTCAACCGCCGCGCGGTCCTGCACATCGAGCGCGAAAGTGTGAATCGCCGGAGCACCCGCCTCCTTTAAAGACTGGGCAAGCTCCTGCAGCTTTTCCAGACGCCGTGCGCATAGCAGAAGTTTTGCTCCCTCCTGCGCGAACGCAATCGCGGTTGCTTTGCCAATTCCTGAACTTGCGCCGGTAACGAAGACGATTTTGCCCTGCAGCGATTTCATACCATCTCTTATAGAGCAATTCTCCTGCTACTGTGAAGCGGGAGATTTCGAAGAGCGCCGTTTTCCTTGAGAGAAAACGGCCATAAGTTCGAAGCCAGTCCTGCACACCTGCAGGAGAATTGCTCTAACGAAAAAAGCGAAAGGCTGCATCGGACAAGCAGCCTTTCGCTTTCAGTAGCACCGTTTTTCTGTCTATTGCGGCGGGTTGGAGGTCCCCGTCGAATTTGGATTAGGCTGCGGCTGTGCGGGAGGAGCTTCGGAAGGCGGACTACTTTCCTTGATGCCAATGGCGTTTCCCGAAACCACAAGCTGAACGCGACGGTTCTTTGCGCGTCCAGCAGACGTGCTGTTATCCGCCACTGGATTGCTCTTGCCATAACCCGTAGAGGTGATGTTCTCCGGAGATACGCCCTGTGCGATCAGAAATGACCTGACCGCGTCCGCACGGTTCTCCGACAGCTTCTGGTTGAACATATCGCTGCCTGTATTGTCCGTATAGCCTTCAACCTGCAATTTCAGCCCAGGATAGGCCTGCAGAATGCCCGCTACCTTGGCCAGACTAATCTGAGTCGCAGGTTTCAACGTGTACTTGCCGGTATCAAACAGCACGTCCGACATATTCACGATTAAGCCGCGTGCCGTCTCGCTGGTAGCCAGCACGCTATTCAGCTGGCTGCGCAGCCGCTCGCGCACAGCATTTGCGCTTTCTGCGGCTTTGTTCGCCTCTGCGGCACGAGCGCGTGCCTCCGCCGCCTCGGCATCTGCCTTTGCCTTAGCTGTCTGGGCACGTTCTGCCTCAAGTGCCGCCTGCTGGGCCTGCAACTGAGACTGCTGGGCCGCCAGCTTCGATTGCTGAGCTGTCCGCTGGGCATTCAATTGTCGCTCATCAGCCTGCTTACGCAGAGATACAAGGCGGGCATCCTCCGACCGTTGAACCGACTGGCGGGCATAGGTGATCGCCATCTTGCGATCACCCTTTTTGTTATTGCTGATGTCAGCAGCGTTCTGAAGGTCTTGCTTCGCTTCATTCCAAATGTCCGTAGCGTACTTATCTGCTCCGTTTGCCTGAGCGATACGCAGAGCGTTATAGGCCTCATAAAGCTCCAATGGAGCCTTTTCATCGCGAGTAATGGGATTCGCAACCGTCTTGGCCCCATCAGTCGGGGCATAGAAGCCGCGGGGCAGCAAAGCATAGTGCGCGTTCACCTTCTCCAGAACGCCATTGGTCTTGTTCTTCAGGATGTCGTTCTGCAGCACCACAACATCGCTCGGAGTCGTGACGGCAAAGTAAGGCTCTGCGGTAACAATCAAGCCAAAGGATTGCAGGCCGGTAGTCACATGAATGTCGTTCTTCTTCCCCGCAGGCAGAATCTCAGCCAGATTGGTCGCGCGGCCATCCGGCGTAATCGCCCACAACACATAAGTCAGATATTCGGGGCCGAAGCCATTGGCGGGCGGCAGGCCCTTGAAACTGGCATCAATCGTAATGCGACCCCGCTCACTCTGTACCTTTGCTTCACCCTCTGCCTTTGGCAGAAGCGATGTGCCTTGAAAACCGATCTTTGTGCTCCCGCTGCGGTGCAGGTAATTCACCGCATCCAGGTCTCGGTGTACAACCTTCACCTGGGTAAAGTAGACCCCATTCTTCTTCGTAATTGTGGTTGATTCCTGGGTAGGACTTATCGTCTGTGTCGTTGTTGTGGTCGTTGTCGTCTGGCCCAAAGCGAAAGATGAAATCGACAGGGCACAGCCTGCAATTAAAAGCGCGGACAAGGCCCGCGCTGAAAAACTTTCGGTCGTTCGATTCATGGTCTCTCCTGACGTTCTGAGAAGCAGGTACAACCTGTACATCGCATCTCTTCTTTGGATGGATGCCCATCGTCAGGCAAAAGGTAGTTTCATAAGCACTTGCACGAAAGGTTGCCCCATTCCTTGGGCTTAAATACAAAACTGCCCCATATTTCACAAGTTACAGAAAATGGGGCAGTTATATCGGAGTCCGAATGGCTACGCTGAATGCTGCTGATGTGCATTCGAGCGATGCACGAAATGATACGGCGGCCACGGCCCTGAGAGCTGCATCTGGCACTCCTTCAGTTGCTGAGTCGCTGACGAGTATTTGTTCTGGTAACGCTCAACCGTCTTGTGGTCGATCAGGTGGGCAATATCCAGCAACATCTTGCCTGAATCCATTCGCTTGCAGCTGATCTCCTCGGCGATTGGGAGAAACATCCGATGCATCTGCACCGAAAGAGCACGCGCCTTGGACTGGCGCTCCCGCTGGCGGCTGGCGCTCTCCCTCAGGCTGGTCAAATACTGCTGGCCTACGGTAAGGTCACGGATTGCAGTGCCGGGGCATGTGTCATCCACCAAAACTTTCAGGTGCATCTCTGCCTTGCCACGCAATCTCTCGACATTTGCCTGAAAATGACGCTGATTGGAACGGACCGAGCGGCGAAGCGAATCGTCGTCCTGAAAGGTTGTACCGAAACGGAAGGGAAGAACGGTTGAAAGTTTGAAACACTCCGCAATCACTCGAGCATGGTCTTTCGCAGCTTGCTGATTGAGCCGATCGGCATCTTCAGAGTTATGCTCAGAAACAATAACTGCTAAATCACTGGCGGGAAAGAGGAATGCCTGATTCCCGAAGAGTCCGGTTACTCCGGTAAGAGGCATTGGACGACGGTGCCGGCAAAGTTCCGGGAACGACTGCCGTTCTGCGATGCAATAGGCGTACCATGACATTTTCTTTTACCTTCCTTTAGCGCACTGAGGGGTCTAACTGCCCCGTCAGGAAGTTGGGTTGAGAAACTCATACAGGTTTCAAAAGTTGGCTGGAAACTATCCATTCGCAATTCATTTGACCCAGTCCAATGCGCGATTAGCGCACTTTACTGAATGCGAGAGGGATACTATGCCTATCGCAATACGATTGGCAAGAATTTCTTAACCTCAAAAGCTAAAGCATTGAAAGCAAAGGGATCGAAAGATGGCAAAATTGCGCTCCATTCCGAACTTTTTTCGCCCTTGCAATTTTTTCGCATTGTAAGCGTTTGCTTCTTCGGTCCAGCTTTCAGTTTTTTCGCAATGACACTTTCTTCGGACATTCCTGAGAGCAAACGACCACACGCAATTTTTTTACGACCACACAAACAGAGCTTCCCATTTGCATTTCTTGATACATGGGAAGCTACGCTATTTTTTAAAAATGAGTCGACTCTACAAGCACCTTCGTGTCTCCAGACAAATCGTCTGGAGGATCGCTATTCCCTGCCTATTGGCAGGACTCTTTGCCCAAAGCTCCGCTCTGTTGGCACAGAACAAAGCTGCAGATGTGATCGTGTTCGCGAATGGCGACCAGTTGACCGGCACGCTTGAGCGTGGTGTGGGTGACAGCGTTGTTTTCAAAAACGATGCAGCTGGCGAGCTCACCATTCCTCTGAGCAAAATCAAGGAAATCCACTCGCAAAATAGCTTCGTCGTCATCCGCAAAGATCAGAAGATTGCCAAAGTGACGCGTCCGGCAGGAACACTCAGCTACGAGAACGGCGTCGTTACCCTGAACACGCCAACAGGCGCTCCAGAGACGATCCAGTCGGGCAATCTCGCCTTCATCGTCGATAAAGATACCTACACCAAAGAGGTCATTGATCATCAGGGCTTTCTGCATGGCTGGAATGGCGCCATCTCCGGCGGCGCAACCCTGATCCGCTCAACTCAAACAGGAACCAGCTTTACCGCAGGCATCGCGCTTCTGCGGGCCATTCCCACTGCAGCCTATCTACCCCCAAAGAATCGCACCACGTTCAATCTGCTGGAAACCTATGGTAAGTTGAAGCAGCCCGTCATTCCACAGACGACTCCACCCAGCCCTCCCTCAGAAGCCAAAACCAGCATCTTTCATACTGATGCTGAGCATGACATCTATTTCACGCCCCGGTTCTACGTTCTCGGTGAACTCTCTTATGATCACAACTTTGCGCAGGGCCTGAATTTACAGCAGGTCTACGGTGGTGGTATCGGCTGGACGCCCATCCAGAGTGCGGTACAGCAGCTCGATCTAAAAGCGGACGTGCACTACGAGATGCAGACCTTCATTCAGCCCAAGCCTATCGATGCTACCCACCCGCGCGTTCCCGACCAGAACCTGATCGGTAATACATTTGGCGAGGCATATCACCGCAATCTGCCCGGCAAGATTCTCTTCACCCAGAGCGCCAGTATTCTGCCCTCGTGGAACAACACGGATGCATACTCTGCGGTCGCCGCGGCAGGACTGGCGATTCCAGCCTACAAACGCTTTAGCCTCGGCCTCAATGCCACCGACAACTACCTCAACCTTCCGTCCCCTGGATACAAGAAAAACAGCTTTCAGTTTGTCACTTCCATCGTCTACAACCTGAAATGACATTCAGCGACAAGTCCCACTCAGGTCGCGCTCTCATCGCGACCTGAGTGGGACTTGCCCATCCAACGTCATCTCGACCGAAGCAGCGGACGGTTTCACCGTTCGCTGTGAGTGGAGAGATCCCTGTATTTTGCTCCTACTTTGTCAAAATCTGCATCACCGGATCGGGAAGCTCCGTATTCGCATTCTTCAGCAAAAGACTGACCTGCCACATCTGCGTATCGGTCAGAATGTGATTGAAGGCGGGCATCCCTGAGAGGCGTATGCCATTGGAAACCTTCCAGTAAGTCTCTCCCGCCTCGTCATCGCTCACGCCTACCACGCCCGATTTTCCGTGCTTCTTCCAAAGTTGTGGAGCGCTGGGATACATATACTTCGCCGAAACCACATCGTGTCCTGGAGTGCCATGGCAACTGGCGCAGTCAGCCCGATAAATACGCGCTCCCGACTCGAAGACATCTTCACTCGTACCAAAGGGCGCGGCCTTCTCCTCATGCTGAATCCGCGCATTCAGCGGTGTTTTTACGATTTGCCTCTCATAAGGAAACGGCGCGTCGGCTACCGCTATCGGCAGTGTCCCAAAATGGAGATAAAGAAATAGCCCGGCGACAACCACCGCTACACCCAGAACAAAACCCAGAAGTACCTTGCCAAAGCCGCCGCTGCTCTTCGCCATAAACTTTCCGTCCTTTGCGACTGCCGCCACAAAACCGCGGCGGATGTTCTAATAAGGGATGGCCGCCATCTGGCTCCCAGTACCGGCCTCAGGTTTCAACAATAGCAAAGCACAAGCAGTTCAGGAGTAACAGTTGATGTTCGGTTTCAGACTGAAGGAAAAGTGTGTAACAGCAGTACTGCTGATGGTCTTTATCGCCGGCGTAACAAACATCGCACAGGCACAGTTCACATCGTCCCGTCGGCGGCGAGAAGTCAATGCCAACCGCCAGGCTCGCATCGCGCGTGTAATCAAGGACACCTATAGCCATCGCTGGGAAGTGGGTGGCGGCGGCGGCTATCTCCGCTATCGCTCGGGCGACAGCTTGCGGCGTAACAATGAGGTCACCTTCTGGATGAATGGCACCCGCTACTTCAATCCGAAGCTGGGTCTTACCGCCGATGTTCGGGGTGCCTATGGCAACGCCAAGATCTACAACATCGGATATATCACCTTTAATCCGCAGGTTTCGCAATACACCTTCCTGGGCGGCCCTACCTATCGCTTCTATGCCAAAGAAAAAACGGCATTGAGTGCTTTTGCTGAAGGCGGCGTTGGCCTGGGCAAGTTCGACAGCGGCTCAAAGGGCATCCCATCCAACCTGCTTGGCACCTGGCCCTCCGGATGGCGTCCCGCTTTCTCGCTTGGCCTGAACCTCGACTACAACTTCTACCCCAACTTGGCCTTCCGCGTTACGCCTACCTACGTGGGAACCACGTTCGGCGGCTCGCTGCAAAACAACGCCGGAGTCAACCTGGGCCTCGTCTATCGTTGGGGAAGAAACAAATAATTTGGACAATGCTTAGTTAAGGGCACGGCTTCAGCCGTGTCGCAAGACGGCTTGGAATTGACGGAGCTTTAGCCCCTGAGGTACTGCTTTCGACTATCGAAATATCTCCAACCCCACGTCAGACCTTTCTCGCGTGGGGTTCCGTCATATTCGCGGGGTCCAGAATCTCGCTGATCTGCTCTTCGGTCAACAGCTTCTTCTCGCGCGCAAGCGCAACAATGCTCTTACCGCTTGCGACCGATTCCTTCACCAGCGCCGCCGCCTTCGCATAGCCGATATAAGGATTCAGCGCGGTTGCCAGCGCAATCGTACTGCCCGCATAGTGCTTGCAGCGTTCGCGGTTTGCTGTGATGCCGCGAATGCATTGCCGGTCCAATTGGCGCAGCGTGCTGGTCAGGATCGCGATCGATTGCAGCGTATTGTGCGCCATAGCCGGCATCATCACGTTCAGCTCCAGCTGCCCTGCCTGCACGGCATACGCGGTTGCCGTATCGTTACCGATCACCTGGAAGCCCACCATCGCCGTCAACTCTGCGAGCACCGGATTCACCTTGCCCGGCATAATGCTCGACCCCGGCTGCAGACTCGGCAGATGAATCTCATTGAACCCTGTATTCGGCCCGCTTGAGAGCAGCCGTAGATCGTTCGAGATACGAATCACCTCCAGCGCCAGCGTGCGCAGCGCGGCGGAGACATCGGCCATGCAGGCATTCGACTGCATGGCATAACGCATATCCTCTGCCGGTCTCAGCTCCAACCCAGAGATGCGGCTCAGATTCGCAATCGCTCTCTGCCTGTAGTCGGGATGCGTATTGATACCAGTTCCAACCGCCGAGCCGCCCAGCCCGAGCGCACGGAGATCTTCTGCCGTACGAGCCATATGCTGATGGCACTTTCTGATCGCCACGGCGTACGCCGCAAACTCCTGCCCCAGCGTGATCGGCACAGCGTCTTGCATATGCGTGCGGCCGGCCTTCAGAATGTCCCGGAACTCGGCCGCTTTCCCTTCAAGGCTCTCGGCTAATTCGCCCAGAACTGGATACAACTCTTCGAGCGCCAGCAGAGCGCTCAGCCGCATCGCAGTGGGAAAAACATCGTTTGTCGATTGCCCGTAGTTCACATGATCATTCGGATGCACCCGCTTATATGTTCCCAACGGCTCGCCAAGAATCTGGCCAGCGCGGTTGGCAATCACTTCGTTCGTGTTCATGTGCAGGCTGACGCCAGCGCCCGCCTGGAAGACATCGACCATGAAGTGCTCATGGTGTTTGCCTTCCACCACTTCCTGCGCGGCCTGTTGAATGGCGCTTCCCTGCTCTGCAGTAATCAGTCCCAGCGACTGGTTCGCTTCCGCTGCAGCGAGCTTAATCATCGCCAGCGCGCGAACAAGAAATGGGCTGGCCTTCAGCCCACTGATAGGGAAATTGGCAATGGCACGCGTCGTCTGCGCGCCATAAAGCGCCTCGGCAGGAACTTCAATCGTGCCAAGTGAATCATTTTCTGTGCGTCTGTGGGCCATAAATCTCTCCTCTGAAATAAGATGCCAAACTGGTTTTGCAAAGTCTGGCCCCCCTACTGACAACGACCACCTTCCCTCCGTCATCCCAATCTCTATGCCAACCTTCAGAAACAATACGAAGGCCATATCCGAGATAGCGCGAGCCGCCCATCCGGTTTCATTCGACGACCGTGACTATGGGCAGCTCTTCCAGCAGATTGGCAGTTCACGGCTGGTACTGATCGGCGAGGCCTCCCATGGAACGCACGAATTCTACCGCGAACGCGCTCGCATCACGCGCCGGCTGATCGAGCGGCATGGCTTCTCCGGCGTTGCTGCCGAGGCCGACTGGCCCGACGCGTATCGCGTCAACCGCTTCGTCCAAGGCGAAGGAGACGACCTCAATGCCGAGCAGGCCCTTGCCGGATTCCGCCGCTTTCCCGCGTGGATGTGGCGCAATATGGACGTACTCGACTTCGCCGAGTGGCTGCGCTCCTATAACTCAGCCCATAAGGACAAAGCTGGATTCTATGGGCTGGACCTCTACAGCCTCTACAGCTCTGCGCAAGCCGTACTCGCTTACCTCGACGCCAACGATCCGGCAGCGGCGGCGCGGGCACGGTATCGCTATAGCTGCTTCGAGGCGTTCGAAGAAGACACCCAGGCCTACGGCTACGCCGCCAGTTTTGGCATGACCGAAAGCTGTGAACAGGAAGTGCTCGACCAGTTGAAGGAGATGCTTCGCCGCGCCGCCGAACTTGCCTCTCGCGATGGCCATTCGGAGCGTCGCGAGCTCTTCTCCGCCGAGCAGAACGCCCGACTGGTCCGCAACGCCGAACGCTATTACCGCAGCATGTTCGGCGGCCGCGTCAACTCATGGAACGTTCGCGACCAGCACATGGCCGAAACGCTCGATCATTTGCTCGCGCATCTCGGCCCGGACTCAAAGATCGTCGTCTGGGCGCACAACTCTCACCTAGGCGACGCCCGCGCAACCCAGATGGGCCGCTCCGGTGAGCTGAACCTCGGCCAACTGGTCCGCGAGCGCTACGGCAGCGCCGCTTTTCTGCTCGGACTTACCACTTACTCCGGCGAGGTGACGGCAGCATCGAACTGGGACGAACCCGCTCAGCGCAAAATCGTTCGCGCCGCCCTGCCGGGAAGCTACGAGGAACTCTTTCACGAAGTTGGCATCGCAAACTTCGCGCTCTCGCTTCGGAACTCCGCAGTAAAGGAGGCACTCGCCGGCCCCATGCTGGAGCGGGCCATCGGCGTCATCTACCGGCCCGAAACCGAGCGGCAAAGCCACTATTTCGATACCCAGCTGCCCGATCAGTTCGATGCAGTCATCCACCTGGACCGCACCCGCGCACTTATCCCGCTGGAGAAGACCGTGCCGTGGGAGGCGGGCGAAGCGCCTGAAACATACCCCTCGGGAATCTAGTCAAAGAACGATCAATCAGCATCATGCAGGGGCTACGTACATTGCTTCCTGTGACTCAGACGAAGCGCAACCCACTTCTGCGCATCTCTGAATTGAAAAACGGCGCCTGCTGTCGAGCAGACGCCGTTTTCCTTTCCTTGAGTTCAGGTGTCCTTAGAAGATGAGCTTCAGGGCTAACTGAAGCTGGCGCGCCGGAGCTGCACTGGTGATCTGGCCGAAGCTCGAACCACCAAAAGTGCTGTTTGGCGCACTGTAGTTGACCTTGTTGAGCACATTGAAGGCTTCCGCGCGGAAGTCGAGGTTTGAGCTATCACTCCACAGCGGAAATGCTTTATGCAGACCGAGGTCGGCCTGATAAAACGCATCTGATCGCTCTGAGTTGCGCGTGACGTTCCCCCAGGGATAAGTCGTAGGAGTCGTTAGATTCGCAGACGTAAAGTATCCTTTTACGGAAGTAGCCGTCTTCTGGTGTGCTGAAGAAGGAGCTTTAATCGGACCATTATTCACTCGTTGTGGACGATAGGTCACCAACGAAGAAACGTAGAGCGGGTTCGATGATGAGAGCGAATAGGTGATATTTACCGGCAGGCCGCTCGTCATTGTATTGATCAGAGTCAGTTGCCATCCTCCCAATACGGTATTTACAAGACGACCTGAATCGCCACCCCATCTGCGTCCATGGCCATAAGGCAGGTCATAGACAATCGACAGTGTGTCGGCGAGCGGCTGATCATAACCGCTCGGGCCATAGTCGGCGCTTGGATTGGCGTAGTTCACGCGTGAGTTATCTCCATTCGCAGTCTCAAGATGACCGGATGAAAGGTCGAAAGCGCGGCCATAGGTAAACGAGTTCAAGAGATACAACCCTTTGGTGGCGCGCTTCTCAAGCTTGACCTGCAGCGAGTTGTAATTCGCTGAGCCTCCACCATAGGCGATTTCGATAGCTCCGAAGTTCGAGACAGGCCGGCGCGATTGAAGATCGCCACAGGTTACTCCATTCGCAGGCACACAGGGCGTTGCCTGGTTGTAGTCGGCAAGAATCTGCAGATGCGTTGCCTTGTTGCCGACATAGGCAATATCGGCGACGAAGCCATGAGGCAGTTGTCGCTGCACACCGAATTGATAGCTCTGCACATATCCTGTTCTGAAATGGCGTGGAATATATCGCGACGTTACAACCAACGGATTGAAATACGCAGGCGACGTCAGGTTGGCTGCATATCCCTGTTGTGTCTGGCGGAAGCACTCCGACTGCAACTGCGTGTCATTCTTACAGAGCGTCGCAGCCGAGGGAGCCGTCGATGCTGAGGTTCCCTGAGTGATGTCGGCGTTCACAACATTCGGGCCGTTGTAAGTGAGATTGTTTTCGCCGCCGGCCCGGTTCCACTGGGTATAGCCTATGCCATAACCACCCCGCACCACGGTCTCATTGTTTACGGAATAGGCGAAGCCTAGCCGTGGTCCAAAATTATTCAATGGCGTATTCACCAGGGAACGGCTGTAAACGCCACCCTTCCGGGCCTGAATCAGTGAGTTGGTATTTGGATCGAAGTTCGCGAGCCGGTTGTCCTTCTCGTACTGCGGGGTAACGATCTCATACCGCAGTCCGGCATTGATCGTCAGTTTCGGCGACACTTTAATGTCGTCCTGGAAGTACATGAAGTTGTAGCGCTGCCGCAGATGAACGATTGCGTATGTCGTCAATGAATATTCTGAGCGGTTGCCCATCATAAAGTCCGCGAGATTGCGCGCCTGCTGAGTCGCCGCATCATTACTGATCTTCGCTCCCACGGGACGCGAGAACTGTCCAGCATAGGTATCTTGCCCATAACTTGGATTGAAGTCGTTTACCTCGGTGTTTACAGCCTGGTATTCGTAACCGAACTTCATGCTGTGCTTCCCTTTTATCCAGGTGAAGTTCGCTTTGGGATTGTAGATTGTCGGATTCTGGAACTGCGGGTTGGAAGGCTGTGTACCAAACTGCGAGAAACCCGTTACTGACTGATCATTCAAAGCACGCACTACCAGAGGATCAGTCGGCAATCCATCTGTAATTCCGTTCTCTACCAGCATGGAAGGTTGACCCTGCCCGATGGGAAACTTGCCACCCTGATTGCGTGACCAGCCGAAGCGAATATCCAGTAACTTGTTATCGGAGATTGTCCATGTCACGCCACCCGCAATGTCGCGATTCTGGATATTCACATTGCCGTTCGAATTTCCGCCAGCTCGCCCCGGAATGCTTGGGGGATCAAAAATATAGCCGCGATGCTCGCTATATCTGCCGAAGATGCTCCAGTGCTGGTTGAAAGTGTGATCTACTCGACCATCGCCCTTGTCGTCATTAATGATGCCGCGCGGAGTAATCGAGAAGTTATTGGAAATACCGCTCTGATTAGGAAGCGGCAGTGCGTCCAGGACAGCGCGTGCAAATGGAGTCACTGCGCTCGCTGGAATTTGTCCAGTCGGGTAGACGTCGCCGGTGATGGGGTTTCGCAGTGGAATACCAAAGTTTCCAGCGCGCTGATCTGCTGTCGGCAGAGTTGAGCTGGCACTTGGGTTATTGAATATCTGACGCACACCTTCGTAGTCAGCAAAGAAGAAGGTGTGGTCTTTCCAGATTGGGCCGCCAAAAGTCCCGCCGAACTGGTTGCGAATGAATTTGGGCTTCGATGCTCCTGGCGCCAGGAATGGGCCAATTGCGTTGAAAGACGTATTGCGAATGTAGTCCCATGCACGTCCATGAAACTGGTTCGTACCGCGGCGAATCGATACGTTGATCACTGCGCCGGTCGTCCGTCCATACTCGGCGGAATAGTTATTCGTCTCTACACGGAACTCACTGACCGCATCGGGGGAAGGAGGAATGTTTTCATTGGCGAAACCCTGGTTCGACGTGCCGTAGTTGTTGTTGTCGAGACCATCGAGCAGGTAGTTGTTGAATGCCGAGCGTTGGCCATTGATGTTGAACGAGCCTTCGCGGCTGGACGTGGTGGTATTTTCGAGCGCCGATTTGCGCGCGCCGGGAACAAGGAGAACCAGGTCTGCATATGAGCGACCATTCAAAGGAAGGTCCTCCACCTGACGTGTGCCGATAACGGTGGAATGAGAACTGGTCTCAGTTTCGAGTAGAGTCGGCATGGAACTAACCGTTACCGTTTCGCTTACGGAACCCGGCTTCAGCGTGACATCGACTCTTTGACGAGCGTTGACTGTGACTGTAAATGGCGGCGTTTCGGTCCGCTGAAATCCTGTCGCCTCAGTCGAAACCCGGTAGCTGCCGATGGGAACGCTCGAAAACTCATATCGGCCTTCCGCATCCGTAGTTGCCGTCTGTTTGATCCCAGTAGCAGTATTTGTAAGTGTGACGGTGCTGTTTGGAACCGCTGCACTGGTTGTATCTTTTACATAACCCAGCACCGAAGCCGATTCAAATTGACCAAGGCCACGAACTGCCGGCAAAAGCAGCAAAGCAATGATGGCCAGCTGTAACCATCTCCAGGCAGTTTCACGCCCCATATGTTTCGTCCCTATCCATAAATCCCGCATCATCATGTCTCCTCAAATGTTTGCTTCAATTGCTCTGCCGTTTTCACAACTTCTGTGGCTTCGGTACTCTTTTGCCGCTTCCTGAAATAAATGCAGACGGGTGAACCTTACGCAACTTTATCTACTCATGTCAACAAAAAATACGCTTACGGAACCGATAACGTAAATTTTGAGAAAAATATATATAACACATGTATTTTCTTTTATTTACGTATCTTGATTTTATGTATTATCGCAAACTGGAATTCGCTTTCCTCCAGGCACGGATTATGTCGTTCCCTGATGATGCCGCAACGAGTTGAAAGGCAAGTTAATTTGAAGCAGTCCCAAACAAAAACGAGGATCTTTTAACGAGACTCAGCTTATATTTGCTGGAGCAAAGCGCGGATCGACCGTCACAACTCCCCATTGCCGGTCAACGACTTCCCGATGTGCTGCCATCATCCAGACGAAGTTCAGCTCGCTGCCGGGAATCGCAACATTGGGGTGATAGCCAGCGGGCAGTAAGACTGCATCCCCATCGCGTACGACCTCGACTTCTGCTGCGGTG
>DASRSR010000136.1:0-6957 GCA_035656355.1 Edaphobacter sp. | reverse complement strand
GGGTTGTGCTTCGCCAGCACCTTCGTAATCGCCGCCGTCAACGTCGTCTTTCCGTGATCAATATGACCAATCGTCCCTACATTCACATGCGGCTTCGACCGGTCAAACTTTTCCTTCGCCATCGCTCTCTCCGTTTCGGTTGTGTTGGCCGGCGCTTCGGCCGGCGATCTGTCTAACTAAACTTTTGCATTCGATCTTGCTGCTGATCAGTAGTATGAGTAAATCCGGAAGAACTTCCGCCGCAGATCGGGCGAAACCTTCTCCAGACTGGCCAGATAAAACTCACGAATCTGGCCCTGATCGCTGTTCCCCAACCGGTTATATTCACCGGCTGTCGTCGCTCCCAGAAGTCCCCTGCCAATCACGCTTTGAAAGTCGCGGATACGAATACCAGCCCGTTCCACCGACTTCAGAAAAGCAGCAACTTTGCCCGTGGAGAATGAAGCGACAATAGCCGATCGTACCGCGCCAAACGGTTCGGGATCGGCGATCTGAAGTTCAGCTTGCTCGTACATGGCGCTCAATACATTCTCCTGCAAGGACGTACCTTCAAACTCTGGAGCGGGAGACGGGAATCGAACCCGCGACCAACAGCTTGGAAGGCTGTGACTCTACCACTGAGTTACTCCCGCCCTTACGGGCTATAACTCTATCCCGGGCTCAAGCCCGAGACTACAGTTACTCCCGCAGCTAAATCTGGAGCTGATGATGGGGCTTGAACCCATGACCTCTCCCTTACCAAGGGAGTGCTCTACCACTGAGCTACATCAGCCTTCTAACAACTTCCAAACTCATCCTACCGCGAACGGTAGCGTTGCAGCATGACGCGAAAAGCAAAGTACCCAAGAAATATCCACGTCATCGAGCGATACTTGCCCGGCTCCATCGTATGCCAGACCAGTACAGCCAGCGCCCCAAGTACGGCAAACGCAATCCACATTCGTCCGCTGCCGGCAGGGCTTAGATCCACAACACTCCACTCGTCCAACAAACTAATGGTGCACAGGGGAGGATTCGAACCTCCGTAGCGCATAGCGCGGCAGATTTACAGTCTGCTGCCATTAACCACTCGGCCACCTGTGCACATCCTGCAAAACCTTTCTAACCCACAACCTTCCTCTCAACTCATCAAGCTCGTGCAGCAGTCCCGCCCGTCAAATCCAGCGGGAACCGAAAACCTTGAAGAAGTCTCAGGAGGTCTGCATGACCAGAACGGCAAGCAGTACAACCAAATCCGTCTTTCTACCGCTTCAACATCTCATACCGTCTGAGAATCTGGAGCTGGCGAAGGGACTTGAACCCCCGACCCTCTGATTACAAATCAGATGCTCTACCAGCTGAGCTACGCCAGCCCAAAACAGCATGTATCTTACCTTGAAACCGCCCCCTGTAAGCCCATCCTGCACAACGCGCAGAAGTGCCTGCGCAGAGTGCGCCGCAGTCGTAACTTTAGCATAGCCGAAGGGCCGCCGCAACGTAGCGCGCGGCAACGCTTCGACAGAAGAAGACCGTACCACAGGCGCTAAAGCGCGAGTATCCATACCCGCGTGTTGGCATGAGTAAACCCATGCCCTTAAGGAACTCTGGTTAAGTCTCGTTTTGAAAGAGCGGGACTTCAGTCCCGCCGTAAGCCGCACAAATGCAACCGGGCTTTAGCCCCTGAGGGAATGTCGTCCTAAACCAGGACACGCTCCCACGGCTGTGGAACCTTCACCGAAGCCATCCCTGCCGCAGTCGCCGCCTGTACACCCATCTCTGTATCTTCGAAGACCAGACACATTTCCGGAGCTACACCTAAACGCTCGGCAGCGAGCAAAAATGGCTCCGGATGAGGCTTGGAATTTTTGTAGTCACCAGCGCAAACAAGCGTGTCGAAACGGTCCAGCAGCTTCAGCGAACCAAGTGATGCTTCGACCGACTGCTTTGTACTGCCTGAGACCACAGCAAACGGAATCTTGCCGTGTTGATCTTCGATGTGCTCCAGCACCTCTGGCAC
Organism: Edaphobacter sp.; assembly: GCA_035656355.1. Classification (GTDB taxonomy): domain Bacteria; phylum Acidobacteriota; class Terriglobia; order Terriglobales; family Acidobacteriaceae; genus Edaphobacter. The sequence goes on along the minus strand of DASRSR010000136.1, from coordinate 4,961 downwards.
CGCCTTCAGTTGGGGAAGCAGCTCAAAAAACATAGACTCCTTGCGATGCGCGATCTCTTCGACAGGCATCTGCAATCCGTGTTGCCGATTCAGCGTAGCAATGATCTCGGCCACGGGCATTCCGCCCCAGGCGTAAAAGATCTCCTCCGGAAACTCGCAGCCCCACTGCCCCAGAATGGTCTTCCATGCAATGTAGTGAAGCGGCATCGAATCAGCAATAGTGCCATCACAATCAAATAAATAAGCCCTGAATGGTCCTGTCGGTAACTTCAGTTTCAAAATATGCTTCCTCTTTCTGCCACTCCAAATCTCAGCAATCGACCTCTCTCCATTTTCTCATCACTAAGTCAGAGGAGCACGTTGCAGGGCGTCGCGATAATCGTTGGTTTTTCCGAGCTTGTTTGCACCGTCGTCGATGTGCGACGATTAGCTTCGATCCACCAGCCTCGTAGAATGTTCCGCGAACTGAATGACCTCTTGAACCAATGCCAAACCAATTAAGTAGAGTCCCAGCAGAGATTTATCCGAGAACCTATCGGGCCTCCGGCTTCTGGAAGGTTGCTCTATACTTCTGTTCGGCCCTGACCGGAGCTGGTGGTATGGCGGGTCTCATCTATTCGGCAGCCGGCCAATTCCACGATCTCACAGGGCGAATTGTGCTGGCTTGCGTGTGCTCTGCTTTCACAGCTCTTGGTGGTTACCTGATCCTGTGGCTGCTCCAATCGAAAACAGTCTTATATGCGGACCAGATCGACTTCCAAGGTGTCTTTTCCACAAAGACTTTCCATCGCGACGAACTTATTGGCTGGCGAGTGCGGCCAACCTCACCACCTACTCTCGTTCTCGAGCGGAAAGGCGGAGGTTCATTCAAGACTGGTCTTGTGTTCCGGGTAGACGAAGAGCTTTCGGACTGGTTCGACTCAATTCCGTCTCTGGATGAAAAGGAGAGCGCGCTATCCGAGGCGAGTGTTCGGGCTGAGATTCAAAATGACGAGCGGTTCGGCGCGACCCTTTCCGAAAGAACCGAGGCTTTGCAAAAGGCTAGAAAGATAGCAAAGACCTTGTCTACTATCTCGATCGTCGCAGTCGTGTGGGCATTCATCTATCCGCGTCCATATGAAATTTTAATGCTGCTGCTCGCGCTTCTTCCATGGACCGGAATTGAGATCATGCGCAGGTCGCATGGGTTATTCCGGGCCGACGAGCTAAAGAACGATGCGCATCCCACCGTCGCTTATGCTCTGATCTTTCCGGGAATTATATTGTGCTTGCGCGCCACACTCGATTACAACGTGCTCCAATCCACGTATGCAGTCGCTCTATATGTCCTCGTCGGCTGCGCTCTCTTTGGAGCAGTCCTGTTCTTTGATTCCACACAACGACGCAGACGAGCGATCCTTCCGGTATTTTTCCTGTTTGGAGTTGCTTACGGATATGGCGTCGTTGTAGAAGCAAATGCGCTATTTGATCGCTCACCTGGCATCCTCTATACCGCGACCGTAAAGAGAAAAGAGATTACGTCCGGTAGGAGCAACACGTACAAGCTGGATTTGAGTCCATGGGGCCCAAACGCCGTGAACAACGAACTCGATGTCTCCAGCTCGACCTACAATCAAATTCAAACTGGCCAAACGGTACAACTCAAATTGAAAGAAGGCACCCTTGGCGTGCATTGGTATTACCTGTACGACTGGTAAAATGGCGCCGCACCGCTCTAGATGGTAGATCTGCAGCAACTGTCCTGTCGCCTCGAAGATCGCAAAACATAGCTCTCTTCCGTGCAACAGCGTAGAAACGATGTGAATGCGCAAACAACCCGTTACTCGCTTCTGATTGTGCTTGCCCTCGTCGTTCCGGGCTGGCTGCGCAACTCCGCTCCGGCACAGCCCACGCTGACTTATACCGTTGAAAAACCCCGGAAGTATGGAGTATTCGGCGGCCGCGGCCCTGTGTTAAAGAGCGGCCCGTGTGTCGAGTGATATTTCATGTCCATGAATGGCGTCTCGACGACGCGCCCGACAGCAGAGTACTTGCCATCCTGCCAGTTTGAGTCCATGTAGTGATTCGTGATCCCGGTGGACAGAAGCAGCCGCTCCGCGTTGAACGGTTCCTTTCCGGTCAGCATCATTTCGATAAGCCAGTGCGGGAAGGCGCTCGAAGCGTGATACTGCGAGATGGGACCGGGGAAGCCAAGCATCGAGATGATCGTCGGGTCTTTCTGCCCTTCGATTTCACCCGCATAGGTATAGGCATACCCCCCAGCGTCGCTCGGAATGATCGCCCCGTTTGTCCCGTCTCGATATTCCACGATGCAGAGGTTCGATCTCCGGCCTTGCTGAAAGTGTCCTGGCGGCAGATTGAAATTCTTCCGCACGGCTTCCAGCAGATTGTTGGCCCAGGGAGTGCGTTCGACCCACTTCCATGTTTCAGGCCCGCGGATGGACTGCACCGATTTGACGCCGGTCTCCCCGCCCTTGCGGCGATCGTGAAATGACTGCAGCAGGTCGATGAGGTGGAAGATGGCTCCCTCATCTCCAGCGTTTCCAACCACGATCGAGTTCTTCAACGGCGTATCGGGAGCGAGATCGATCTCAGGCGTGCGGTAGTTAACCGGTATCGAAGAACCTCCGGAGAGAGGAAAGCCCAGCTCACGGGATTTGTCGAACATCCATTTGGCTTCGTTCCAACTGTAGGCGAGGTGCTTGTCGTTGAACACTGGCACAGAGCGTTTGCTCTGTTCGAAGACCTGCATCACCTGCTGGTAGATCCACCAGCGCGGCAAAAGCCAGCGTCCCTTGAGATCTTTTGGATAATTGCCATGTTCGCAGACGATGACGACACCATCGACCGCGAGTTCCTTGCCCCCAAGCGTGACGGCTTCCCCGACCGTTTTAAAAATGGGGATGTTTTTTGCTTTGCATACCTTCTGCCCCAATAGACTCGTATCAAACTGATTGATGTAAACCGACACCACCTCGACCTGCGAAGGCGTGGCCTTGCCCTTCCACCAATAACCATCGATCAGCTTGTTTACGATCCAGTCCGCGTGCGAAGTCGGAAGACCCCAGTAGCTGACGAGACAGGCGATACGGGGCTTCTTTTTCGGAGTCTGCGCAAAAGCCTCGGGAACAAGACCGCCCAAACCTGTCAAACCGGCGATACCCGCCATGCTGGCCATTCCCAGCATCTCACGCCGTGTAAAAAGAGGCTTCGATTCCACTTCGGTGATCGGGGATGAATCTGCCACACTGGCTGCAATTTCGATCTGCTTCTCGTTCATGATGATGGTCCTTTGACTTACCGGCTCCAGATCTATTTTCTTACAACAAACGGCTTGTGTTGACCGGTCAAGAGTACAGTAATCTCGAATGGCGCTATTAGGGCAATGTACTTATTGCTGGCAATTATCCCGTGTCCAATCCACTGAAACGTTGCTCTCTGCCGTGCGACAGCGTAGAAACGATGTGAATGCGTAAACGAACCCGTTACTCGCTTCTGATCGTGCTTGCGCTCGTTGTTGCGCTCGTCGTTGCGGTCTGGCTGCGCAAATCGGCTCCGCCCGAGGCAGCGCGGCTGCTACCAGAATCTGATGCCATCGTCTATGTCAACCTGAAGCCGCTGCGCCTGGCCACACACTTTGACCGCAGCCAGATCACGCGCAGCCCCGATTACCAGCGCTTTATCGACGCCACCGGCATCGTTCCCGAACGTGACCTCGACTCGGTTGCCTTCGCTCTGCATCGCATGGACGATCCGAACGGCCCGAACGGCCCGGTTGGCTACTCGGAGGTCTTCGAGGGCCGTTTCGATGGGGAGCGTCTCGCCCGCTATCTAGCTTCCATTGCGGCCTCGCGCGAAACCTACGATGGCCGCACGATCTTCACCATCCCTGTCGGCGAACCTGACCCGAAGACTCACGCCACGCGGCAGCTTCGCGTCGCGCAACTGGGCTATGACAGCATCGCTGCCTCAAACATGCCGACGACTGAGCAGATTCACTCCATCCTCGACCGTTACCGAGCCGGCGCATCTCCCTTCTCCGGCTCATCGTTGCTGTCGGCGCGGTACCGTGACGTTCCTTTATTGTCCGCGGCGTGGGCCATCGGCGAGATTGGACTTCCCTTCTCAGACCGCGGCTACGTCACTGTCTTTGGTCTGCGATTGCCATTGCCGGAAGACACGGTCTTCGTCGCCAGCCTGCGTTATGTTGGGTCGCTGCGCCTGCGCATCGCGGAGATCTCGCCGACGGAAGCTGATGCCCAACGCGCGGCACAGTCGCTGAACGGACTGCTGGGTCTGTTCAAGTCGATTGAGACCATGCAGCCGCGCAACGCGGAGGACACAGCCTTTCTCCAAATGATCTCGAGTCTCAAAATTGAACATGAGAAAGACAGCGCCATCCTTACCGGAACGATTCCACTGGACCTGCTGAAACAACTGACGACCAGCAAGAGCGCACAGCCCTAGATGGCCCGATTCAATCCGGCATTCCCTCAGCGGCTAAAGCCGCTTGGTTTTGTGGCTGTTAGCGGACGGGCTGAAGCCCGTCCCTTTCAAAAGCCAATTTCATCAGGAGTGGGCGGCCAAAGCCGTGCCCTTACGAAGCAAGAACTTCATCAGAGTTTCCCTGACCCGGTATCCTGATTACTATGACGATAAACATGGCCCCAGCTTCCGGCGCAAAGATCATCCTGGTACGACACGGCCAGAGCTTGGCCAATGCTGGTGGCGTCTGTGGCGATCACACTACAAATCCGTTGACCGAGCTAGGTCGCGAACAGGCACGCGCCTTTGCGGAATCGTTCGCTGGATCGCCCACTCGCTTTATCTGCTCGCATTATCTGCGCGCACGCCAGACCTCGGAGCCACTATTGGCAAAGCTTTCCAAGGTTCCAGTCGAAGAGTGGCCCGTGCATGAACTCACTTACCTTGCCCTGACCTGTCCTACCACCGATGAAGAG